>JBEIHL010000095.1:0-8047 GCA_040381375.1 Opitutaceae bacterium | reverse complement strand
GCACGACCTGCGCGGCCAGGCGATCGGCGCCGTGTTGGTCGTGCGCGACGTGACGCACCGCTCGCGACTGGAGGCGGATCTGCTGCGGGCCTCGAAGCTGGAGTCGATCGGCGTGCTCGCCGGCGGCATCGCCCACGATTTCAATAATCTCCTCTCGATCGTGATGGGGAATCTGTCGCTCGCCGCGATGGAGTGCGAGGCAACCTCCCCGGCGGCGCAACGCCTGCGCGAGGGCGAACGGGCGCTGCTCCGGGCGCGGGACCTTACGCACCAACTGCTCACGTTTGCCAAGGGCGGTGAACCGGTGCGCGCGGCCGTGCCGCTCACGGAGGTGGTGCGGGATGCCGCGCAGTTCTCGCTGCACGGGTCGGCGGTGCGCTGCGAGTTCAACATCTCGACGGATCTCCGGCCGGCGGACGCCGACAAGGGACAGATCGGACAAGTGGTCCAGAATCTGGTGATCAACGCGGTTCAGGCCATGCCTGGCGGCGGCCTGATTCGGCTCAGCCTCCACAACGAAACGCTGGGGGAAGGGGAGGTCGTCACGCTGACGGCTGGCGATTACCTGCGGCTGGAGATTGCGGATTCGGGCCGTGGCATCGCTCCCGAGCATCTGTCGCGGATTTTCGAGCCGTTCTTCACCACGAAGGAATTCGGCAGCGGACTCGGACTCGCGACCGTCTATTCCGTGATCAAGAAACACCGCGGCCACATCGCGGTCGAGTCGAGTGTCGGCACCGGCACCACTTTCCGGATCTGGCTGCCCGCCGCGCGTCCCGAGCCGGTCCGCCCGGCGCCGGTGGCCGGGGCCTTCGAACCCATCAAGGGTCGGATCCTGTTCATGGACGACGAGGAGCCGATCCGGATGATGACGAAGACCCTGCTCGAGCGGCTCGGCCTCGAGGTCAAGGTGACGGCCGACGGCCATGAGGCCGTGCGCGAATACGCCGCGGCGCGCGACTCCGGCCAGCCCTATGACGTCGTCATTTTTGATCTCACCGTGCCGGGCGCGATGGGCGGAGCCGAAGCCATGCGGGAAATTTTAAAACTGGATCCGACCGCCAAGGGCATCGTGTCCAGCGGCTACTCGAGCGATCCGGTGATGGCGAATTTCCAAGCCCATGGCTTTCGCGGCTCCGTGCCCAAGCCATATCGGATGTCCGATTTCTCCCGCACCCTGCGGGAGGTGATGAACACGCAGTGAAGGGGTATGAGACGGTTTGCGTCGGACGCACGTCGCGGCATGCTTTTCTCCGATGACGCGGCGCACGCTTCTCCTCGGGTTCCTGATTGGCGGGTTGCTCGCGGTTTCAACGGGGCGGGCCGCCGAACTGCGGGCAAGCCGGCCGGAGGTGAGAAAAGACGTTTTCGCCGTGATCGAGGGCCAACTCGAGGCGTTCCGACGCGGCGAGCCCGAGCGCGCTTACAGCTACGCCACGAGGGCCTTTCGGGCGCAGCGTTCGTTGTCCGCCTTTGTGACCACCGTGCGGGGCAGCTATCCCGAGATCTGGGCGAACACGCGGGCCGAGCCGGGCATCGTGCGCGACGACGGGACGCGCGCCACCGTCACCGTGCAGGTGTATTCAAAACCCGGTGACGCCGCGTATGACTATACCCTGGCGAAGGAGGATGTCGGGTGGCGGATTCTCGGGGTTGTGCGGCACGAGCCGAGCCGGGGGAAGCGGACGTAGCCCGCGGGCATCGCGTCTGATCAGTGTCCCCCGTCGAGATCCCCCGGCTTGAGCAGGGGGGCGAACGTCGCCTTCGTGGCCGCCTTCATATAGGCTTCCTTCGGCTCAATGGTGCCGTCCTTCACGCGGTTCATGAGACTGTTGTCCATCGTGATCATGCCGTCGGCGCCGCCGCTTTCGATGATCGACTTGATGTTGGCGATCTGGCCGCTGCGAATGGTGTTCGGCAGCGCCTCGTGCGAGAGGAGGATTTCGTGCACGGCACAGCGGCCCTTGGGGACGCGTTTGCAGAGCAGTTGGGCGACGACGCCCGCGAGGCAGCCCGCGAGCATCACGCGCACCTGGTTCTGTTCGTCGGCGGGAAATGTGTTGATGATGCGGTCGACCGTCTTCGCGGCGTTGTTGGTGTGCAGCGTGCCGAACACGAGCATGCCCATCGAAGCGCAGCCGAGCGCGAGCTTGATGGTCTCCATCTCGCGCATTTCGCCGAGCAGCAGGATATCGGGGTCGTGACGCATCGCGCCCTTCAGGGCGGCGCCGAACGAACCGGTGTGCTCGCCGACCTCGCGGTGGACGATCACCGATTTCTTCACCGGGTGCACGAACTCGATCGGGTCCTCGATCGTGATGATATGACGGGAGAGGTTCGTGTTGATATAGTCGATCATCGCCGCGAGCGTCGTCGACTTGCCGCTGCCGGTGGGGCCCGTCACGACCACGAGGCCCTGGTCCAGGTGGCAGAATTTCTTCAGCGCCTCGGGCAGCTTCAGGTCGTCGAATGACAGGATCTTGGCCGGAATCTGACGGAAGACCGCCGCCTGGCCCCAGTGGTTATAGAGATAATTGCCGCGGAAACGGGCGAGGCCCGGCACTTCGTACGCGAGGTCGAGATCCTTGCGGTCGAGGAAATCCGCCCAGCGTTTTTCCGGACAGATTTCGCGCAGCATTGCCTCCATTGCCTGCGCGCCGACCGCGCGGTCGCCGATCGGCTGGAGGGCGCCCGAGATGCGGGCTTTCGGCGGAAGGCCGACGGTGAGGTGGAGGTCGGATCCGCCCTTTTCCAGCATGAGGCGGAGCAATTCGTCGATGGCGGCCATGGCGCGGGTCAGGTGGACTGTTCGAGCAGCCGCCGGTACCGCCGGCGGAGCGAGAGGAAGCGCAGGATGTCGCCGCCGAAGAGCACCAGCGCGACGGCGAACACCACGGTGAGCAGCGCGGGCGGCATCCCGATCATCTTGCGCACGATCACCGCCACGGCACAGCAGACGAAGAAGAAGACGCCGTTGCAGATCATGGAAAATCGGGCTTTGCGATACGCGGCCGCGATCGCGGCGGGATCGTCGGGCGTCCGTTCACGGAAAAAGGGCATCAGTTGAGTTTTGCCCGCAGCACGCGGTTGGCGATGTTGGCCCGCGCGACCTCGGGGGAAATCTTCCGCTCCTGCGCGAGGCCGAAGACGACATTGTCCATGAGACACATGCCCTCCTTCACTCCGGTCTCCATCGTGTTGCGCAGGCCGGCGGACTTGCCTTCGCGGATGAGGTTCTGGATCGCGGTGTTGTTCACCAGGATCTCGCAGGCGAGGACGAGGCCGCCGTGCGCGCCCGGCAGGAGGCGCTGGCAGACGATGCCGCGCAACGACTCGGCCACGCTGGCGCGAACCTGCGTCTGCTGCGCCGGCGGAAACACGTCGAGCAACCGGTTGAGCGTCGTGGCGGCGTCGCTCGTGTGCATGGTGCCGATGACGAGATGGCCGGTCTCGGACGCAGCGATCGCCATTTCGATGGTCTCGAGGTCGCGCAGTTCGCCGATCACGATCACATCCGGATCTTCGCGCAGTGCGCCTTTCAGGGCGGTGGCAAACGTGCGGGTGTGCGGCCCGACCTCGCGCTGGGTCACATTGCAGCCGCGGGCCGGTTGCACGACCTCGATCGGATCCTCGACCGTGATGATGTGGTCCGAACGGGTCTCGTTGAGATAGGCCACCATCGACGCGAGGGTGGCCGTCTTGCCGGCACCGACCGGGCCGGTGATGAGGATGAGACCGTTGTGGTAAGACAGCATCTTCTTGAGGGTCTCCAGATGCGAAGTGAAACCCAGCGAGGCGAGCGACTTGATCTCCGCAGGCACCATGCGATACGCGCCGGCCGCGCCGTTCTTGTGGAACATCAGGTTGACCCGGAACCGCGCGGAGCCGGCGAGCGCGAGCGCGTAGTCGTAGTCGCGCCGATCGAGAAAGATCTGCTTCTGCCCGGCTGAGAGCAGCGCGGTGTTGAGCCGCAGCGCGTCCTGGCCCGAGAGCACGTGGCTGGAAATATAGGACAACACCCGGTTCTGGCGGACAAACGGCCGCGCGCCCGTCGACAGGTGCAGGTCGCTCGCACCGCTCGCGGCGGTAGACCGGAGGAGGGCGCCGACCGCGGTCGCGAGGGCCGCATCGTCGAGCGAGCCGAGCTTCTCGAACGGAAAGGCTGGCGAGCCGGCCGCCGCCGGCCGTGGCGCGGCGGATCCTGCTTCGGCGGCAAAGGGGTCGTCGGCCGGCGCCCCTTTCGGCCCTTTCTCGAGGGCGAGTCCGGCGATCGTCTCGAGTCGTTCGACGTCGGTTACAATACCGGAGTCGATGAACTCCTGGGCAAACGCCATGAGGTCGCCCCCCGGCCCCAGTTTGGCGTGCACCTTGAGGCAGTGGTTGCGGTTGAAGAGACCCTGGTCGATGCCAAGGCGGGCGAGCCACCGGATATCGTCATTCATGCGCGGACCGAGTCGTCGGTCGGCGAGGCTGGGAGTCGCTCCCGGGCAAGCCAAGCGCGAACGCCGCAAATACCGGCTGCCGCGGCGCCTAGCCGCGAATTGCACAGTCGTTTTACGCCGCTTCCGCCCAGGGGCGAAGACGCAGCCGGATCCCGTCCGGATCTTGAATCGTCGTTTCGCCCGCGGCGTCGCGACGGGCAATAGTGGCCTCGTCCAGCCCGGTGGCCTCGGTCGACGCAGGGCGGCCCGGCTGACCCCAGGTGTTGAGACCGAGATGGTGATGATAGCCGTCGGCGGCGAGAAACCGGGCCCCGGGATACGAACCTTGCGTGACCTCCAGCCCGAGGGTGGAACGGTAAAACGTCTCGCTGCGGCCAAGGTGGGTCACCCGGAGGTGCAGGTGGCCCCAGCGGGCTCCGGCCAGCCGGGGCGCGGCCGCGGCCGTTGACCCGGCGGCGAGCAGGTCCTGGACGGCCAGGGGCTCGGTCGACATCGCGAGTTCCCCGCCCGCGAAAGGCCAGTCGGCCCGCGGTCGGTCCGCGTAAAACTCGAGCCCGATGCCATCCGGGTCCGAAAGGTAGATGGCTTCGCTGACGCCATGATCGGAGAAGCCGTCGAACTCGACGCCGCGCGCGGCGGCCGAGGCCAGCCAGGCGCCGAGCGCGGCCCGGTCAGGCAGGAGCAGCGCCGCATGGAAGAGCCCGGCCGCCTGCCGGGAGGCCGCCGGCGCGCCGGGGCTTTCGCGCAAGATCAGGAGGGGCGGCGCATCGACCGCGGTCGCCAGCCTGAGTTCACCCGCGAACTCTGCGACCGCGACGAAGCCAAGCTGGCGGTTGTAATAGTCCCGGCTCCGGGCGAGGTGCGACACCCGCAGTTGGACTGATTCGATGGCAAAGGAAGGCTTCATGACCGGCCCGGGGAGCATATCGAGGTTGCAAAGGGACGCAATTCACCGAGGCTCGCCGTTTTACTAGTCATGTTGAAGAAAATCTTTGCGAAGCTGCGGGATACTCTCGCCCCTTCGCGTGCCGCGAAACCCGCCGCGACGGGCGGCAAGCCCACTTCCGGTTCGCATCCCAAATCGTCCCCCGCAGCCTCGCCCGGCGAGCCTCGGTCCGACCGGAGCCGCGGAGGCGGTCGAAGTCATGCGGGCAAGCCCCAGGGCCACGCCCATGGCCCGGGTCCTGGTCAACCCGCGCGTGAGGCCGATCGGGGTGAATCTTCCCATTTGCGGCCGCGGCGCGACGAAGGCGGCGGCCGGAGCGATCGCGGTGAACGCCAGGATCGGGGCGGTCAAGGCGGTCAAGGCGGTCAAGGTGGCCATGGCGGACGCGGACTGCACTCGCGCTCGGGCGGTGCCAGCCGGGGTGGACCGCGCGGAGAGCGCGAGCGCCCGACGATCGACAAGACGTTCGATCACCCGCGCACGGCCGACATCAAGCCGGCGGTGCCGGTGGATATCCCGAAGATGGATACGGCTTTCACGGCCCTCGGGCTGAGTGACGCCCTCGCGTACGGCGTGCAGGAAATGGGCTATATTGCGCCCACCCCGATCCAGGCGCAGGCGATTCCGGTGGTGCTCAAGGGTGGTGACGTCATCGGCTCCGCGCAGACCGGCACCGGCAAGACCGCGGCGTTTGCATTGCCGATCATCCAGCGCCTGGGCACGCACGGCAAACTGCGCTGCCTGATTCTCGAACCGACGCGCGAGCTCGCGCTGCAGGTCGAGGAGGCGTTCCAGAAATTTGCCAAGTTCACCGACCTGCGGGTCACGATCGTGTACGGTGGCGTCGGCTACGGCAAACAGACCGACGATCTGCGGCGCGGGATGGACATCCTGGCCGCGACGCCGGGTCGCCTGCTCGACCATTTGGAGCAGGGCAATTGTTCACTCGCCGACATCGACATCCTCGTGCTCGACGAAGTCGACCGGATGCTCGACATGGGCTTCCTGCCCGACGTGCGCCGGATCGTGCAGAAGTGTCCCAAGGAGCGTCAGACCCTCTTCTTCACCGCGACGCTGCCCCCCGAACTCGAACAGCTCGCCGGCTGGGCGCTGCGCAACCCCGTCAAGGTCGAGATCGGCCGCCAGCGTTCTCCGGCGGAGACGGTGACGCATGCGTTCTACCCGGTCGTCGCCTCGCAGAAGTTCGACCTGCTCCAGCTCCTGCTCGAGCGCACCGAGTTCAAGAGCGTGCTCATCTTTTCCCGCACCCGCATGGGCGCCGACCGCATCGCGCACCGTCTGGAGAGCAAGGGCCACACCGTGGGCGTCATGCACTCCGACCGCAACCAGCGCGAGCGCATCGAGGCGCTGCAGGGTTTCAAGAGCGGCAAGTACGAGGTGCTCGTGGCGACGGACATCGCCGCCCGCGGCCTCGACATCGCCGGCGTGTCGCACGTGATCAACTACGACGTGCCCGAGAATCCCGAGGATTACGTGCACCGCATCGGCCGCACCGGCCGCGCGCAGAACACGGGCGACGCCTTCACCCTGGTGACCGAGGAGGACGTGCGTGATGCGCGTTCGATCGAGCGCTACATGGGCGTCGCGGTCGAGCGGAAGAAGATCGAGGGCTTTCCCTACATCTATTCCGCGCTGTTCGACGACAAGGCCATCGCAGAAACCGCCGCCGCCGCCGCGAAGCCGGTGAGTCGGCTGCACCGCGGAGTGCGGCGTTAAGGTAAAGCGGCGTGATGACACGCCGCTTTTTTGTTCCCCTGGGAGCGCGGACGTCCTCGTCCGCATTCGATCGAACGGCGGTTTCGGATGCGGTCAGACGACGTCGAACCGGTCCGCGTTCATGACCTTGTTCCAAGCCGCGACGAAGTCGTGCACGAATTTTCCCTGGGCGTCGCTGGCGCCGTAGACTTCGGCGAGGGCGCGGAGCTGGGAGTTGGAGCCGAACACCAGGTCGACGCGCGTGGCGGTCCACTTGACGTCGCCCGTGGCGCGGTCGCGGATCTCGAACAGATCCTCGGCCGGCGACAGCGGCTTCGCCACGTTGGCCATGTCGAGCAGGTTGACGAAGAAGTCATTCGTCAGCGTCTCGGGTCGGCTGGTGAAGACTCCGTGCTGGGACTTGCCGTGGTTGGCGTTCAGCACGCGCAGGCCGCCGACGAGCACGGTCATCTCCGGCGCCGTCAGCGTGAGCAACTGGGCCCGGTCGACCAGCATCTGCTCGGCCGGAAGCGTGAACTTCGTCTTGAGGTAGTTCCGGAAGCCGTCCGCGACCGGTTCGAGCACCGCGAAGGACTCCGCGTCGGTCTGCTCCTGCGTGGCGTCCATCCGGCCCGGCGTGAAGGGAACCGCCACGTCGTGTCCGGCCTTTTTCGCCGCCTGCTCGATTGCGGCGCACCCGCCGAGTACGATCAGGTCGGCGAGCGACACCCGCTTGCCGCCGGACTGCGCGCGGTTGAACTCATGCTGCACGCCTTCGAGCGTTTTCAGCGCTTTGGCGAGCCGCGCGGGCTGGTTGAGCTCCCAGTCCTTCTGCGGCGCGAGCCGGATCCGCGCTCCGTTCGCGCCACCGCGCTTGTCGGAGCCGCGGAAGGTCGACGCCGAGGCCCACGCCGTTGCGACGAGCTCCCCGATGGGGAGACCG
>JBEIHL010000094.1:0-8048 GCA_040381375.1 Opitutaceae bacterium | reverse complement strand
TCGGCGTCGCCGCGGCGCAGCTCCTTTTCCTTTTCCGCGAAATGTCCCCGCGTCTTCGGCAGCACGCGAAAGCCTTCGCGCGCGAGCGCGATCGCCGGCCGCACCGTCTCGGCCCAGGGCTTGGCGCCCCACTTCTGGTGCGCCAGCCAGAGGCCCGCTCCGAGCCCGGGCACACACACCGCACCATAGCCATACGTCCGGTCTTCCTCCGGTCGCTTGAGGTACGCGCCGACGTCGACCGACCCAGCCGCATCCATCGCGTCGATGGCATACGTGCGTCCGGACTTCGCCTCGAAGTACAACAGCATGAGTTTGCCGCCGAGGCCCGAGCCGTATGGTTCGGCCACGCCGACGGCGAGTGAGGTGGCGACCGCGGCATCGACGGCGTTGCCGCCGGCTTTCAGCACAGCGAGGCCGGCTGCGACGGCCTGCGGGTGCGCCGCCACCACCATGCCGCTGCGGGCTGTCACCGGTGTCACCGCGACCGGTACGGCGCGCGCCACGAGCGCGGCGGCGAACAAGAGAAACACCCAACGCATAAGTCCGAAGAACGTGTGACTCCGCGGGCGGAACGCGAAACGAAAAAGATCGAGTTGCTCGCCGCCATCGGGGCAAAAAAAAGCAACGGCGGTCAAAAGACCGCCGTTGCGATTTGGGAGTCAGTCCGAAGATCGGACCGTGCCTCAGCGCTTGCCGGCTTTTTTCACAGCGGGCTTAGCAGCGCTCTTCTTTTTCGGGGCAGTCTTTTTGGATTTCGTGGCCATGCGTTCTGATGTTCATGGTATTACGAAGAATGGCACGCACATTTTTTGGGAATCGTCAGATTTCGGCACGCGGAAAAACTGCCCGCGCGGCGCGTCCACTTAGAATCGCTTCGTGATCTGCCCGTAGAACGCGCGTCCGCGCGCATTCGTGCCGGCGCCGCGACGATAGCCGAAGTCCTCGTCCGCGAGCGGCGGCTCCTCGTCGAAGACATTGTTCACGCCGACGCGCAGCGAGAGATTGCTGAGGTTGCTGCCGCGCCGGCGCGGGAACGCGTAGTTGAGGTAAGCGTTGTGCGTGGTGTATGAGGAAACCAGATACCGGTACCGGCGGACGCCGCCCGAGTCGACATAGACGGAGATGTAGCCCGGCTGGCCGAGCACATCGTAGATCTCCTTCGTCGTCGCCGTGCCGGTGTCGACGTACTTGCCATAGTAATTCGTGAACCAGCCGGCGGACCACCGCTCGAGGCGCCAGGTGGCGCCGAGATTGCCGCGCACGCGCGTGCGGCCGTCGCGGTTGATGTTGTTCACCTTGGGCGCTCCCGGCTCGTCCTCGGTGTCCGACTGCAGCAGGTAGCTCGCATCGCCGCGCAAGGTGACCTGGCCGGCGCGCGTCCGGGGAAGCCTGAGCTCGATACCAAAGTCGAGACCCTGCACTTCGCGGCCGGCAAGGTTCACGTAATCCGTGACCAGCGACCGCACGGAGCCGACGGGCGCGCGCTGCTGCGAGGCGGGACGCGTCCCGTTGTACGCGGCGTAAGCCGCGGTGTCAGCCGGGGTCACCGCATTCCGCACCACTTTCGGATTGCCCGCGTAGCTGTCGGAACCGCTGCCGAGATTGACCTGGCTGACCGGCGTGCCGGCGGCGACGGCCTTCTGCACGGCGCCGTCGAGCAGTTCCTCGTCGCGGATGAGCTGCGTGGTGCCGGTGACGTCGTCGATCACGTCCTTGAGCCGGATGCTCCAGTAGTCGACGGTGATGGTCAGGTCGCGGTAGAAGGGAGCCGACACCGCGATGCCGGCGGTGAAGGAGCGGGAGTTCTCCGGCCGCAGGCCCGCGTTGCCCTGACGGAAGACGACGGGCACCGCGTTGGAGTCGACGTTCAGCCCCGTGACTTCCGCACGATAAGGATCGTTGTAGGTGGTGCCGGAGCGCTGCAATGGGGTCGGATTGCTCTGCACCAGGTTCGGGGCGCGGAACGACGCGGCGGACGTGGCGCGGAAGAGCAGCCAGTCGTTCGGCCGGTAGTTCACGCCGAACTTCGGCTTGGCGGTGCTGCCGAAATCAGAGAACCGCTCCATGCGCCCGGCCACGGTCAGCTCGAGCGAGCGCGCGAAGCGACTGCGGTTCGCACGACCGACGATCGGAACGAGGACCTCGCCGAACACCGACGCCACCGTGCGCGAGGCGTATAGGTTCACGTTCGGGCTGATGGCGATGAAATCGTTCTCGTTGCGTCCGAAAAACAAGTTCGTCGGGTCGTTGGCGTTACCGTTGAACGGCGCTTCGGGCGGATTGAGGCCCGCGTAGGGCGGACGCCAGTCGCGGTAATCCTCCCAACGGAACTCGGCCCCCGCGGCGACGCCGATCGCCCCGCCCCAGAAGCGATCAAGGACGGAGCCACTCACCCGCAGGTCCCACGTCGCGAGCTGCGTCCGGCCCTCGCGCACGAAGTTGTCGTAGAGCGAATTCGTGAGCGCCGCCGGATTGCTGTAGGGCCGATCCACCTGCACGAGAAACGGACTCGTGGCGTTGGCCGGCTGGGGCACGAGCTTGAACGTGTAACTGAACGGATTGAACACTTTTGCCGGATCGGCGCTGGTCAAGGCCGCGCGCAGCAGACTCTCGCGGACCGCGAACTCCTCCTCATCCCGCGTCTGATTGCGGCCGAAGAGCACCGCGGACTCCCACTCCCACTCGCCCGCGAACTTGCCGCGCACGCCGCCGACGAGCCGCATCGCGGCCGAGTCCACGGTAATGCGCCGCGCCTTGAAGTCGCGGGGAATAACCCCAACGCCGGAGAGCAACTGCACTGCCGCGGGGGCGCCCGCGAGCCGCGGCGTCCCATCGGCGTTGGCCTGCCCGTTTACATGATAGAAGCGCGAACCGAACGGATTGAACGGGTTGTCGGCTCCAACATAGATCGCGTGGTCGGTGGCGGCGTCGAACGACGTGGGCAGGCGGCCGGTGATCGAGCGGGCGCGGTAGGCCAGCACCTCGCCGAACACCTCGAGTTCGGGACGAATCCGGTGGCGCAGCGTGCCCGTGAAGTTCATCCGATCCGTCTTCGGCAGGATCGGTTTGTAGTCATTGGGATTCTGATACCAGTTGACCGTGAAGTCATCGATGTTGTGGGACGGCAGCGTCTGGCGAAAACCCACGTTTCCGTCGGCGAGCGGAATGACATAAAACACACCCGCCGTGCCCGTCGTCGCCGCGGTGCTGCCCGACGTCGTGATGATGCCGCGGTTGGCGGTGGGACGCGCGCCGACGAGCGCGCCGGTCGCTTCGAACGTGCCGCGCACGAAGCCCCCATAGTAGCTCGAGTCGGTGCTGAGCCGGTTGTCGAAATCGTTGTCGCGAACCACTGTCCCGGCCGAATCGGTGATCGGCAGGCCGTCCCAGGGCGCGGGGACATTGCGCGTGAGCCGGATGTCCTGGTTGCGGGAAAACTTGCGCTGATTCAGCCAGAGGAAATCACGGTGATAGTAATCGAGCGTCAGCAGCAGGTTGCTCCGGCCCCCGTTGAAATTGCGTCCGTCGGTGACCTCGACGTTCCAGTCGTTGCCGCCGCCGTGCTGCGTCACGCTGCCGCGGGCGCGAATCGACAGGCCGTCGTAGTTCGAGCGGGTCACGGAATTCACGACACCCGCCGCCGCGTCGGTGCCGTAGATCGCCGAGGCGCCGTCGCGCAGGACCTCGATCCGCGCCATGGCCGCGGCGGGAAGCTGATTCACATTGACCGCCATCGAAGGCACGCCGCTCTCAGCCTGGCTGATCGGATGCGGCGGGAGCCGGCGGCCGTTGAGCAGGACGAGCGTATTGCCCGAACCGATACCGCGCAGGTTGATCGAGGTGTTGTCGCCGCGAGCGTCGGCGCCGAGCGTATTGCCTTCGTCGAGCGTGATCGGGCCGCCGATCGAGAAGGTCTCAAACAACTCCGCCGGCGTCGGCACGGCGCGCAGGTCGATATCCTCCAGGCTGATGACAGTCACCGGCAGCGTCTTCTCCTCGTCGAGCCGCCGGATATTGGTGCCGGTGACGGTGAAGGCCTCCATCAACTGCGTCTCGGCACCCCTGGCCGGACGAACCGGCGTCGCCGGAGTGGGCGCCGTCTGCGCGGCCAAGCCGGCGGCGAAGGCGAAGGGCGCCAGAGCAATAATGCGATATGGTTTCATCGAGCTGTAGAGTGATGGGCGGGCGGTGATCAAATCATGGTCGGACGCGGGTGAGCACCCGTCCAGCCCGGACGGGGCTGACGGATCCATTCGCCAGGGCGGCCCGGCCGTTGACGACGACGTGGCTCACGCCTTCTGCGAACTGGTGGGGCTGTTCATACGTGGCCCGGTCGCGGATCGTCGCGAGATCGAACACGACGACATCGGCGAAGGCGCCAGGCCGGATCGCGCCGCGATCCGGAACGCGAAAGACCGCCGCCGGCAGTCCCGTCATGGAGTGAATGGCCTGTTCGAGCGGAAGGACTTTTTCCTCGATCACATAGCGGCGGAGCTTGCGCGGATAGGGCCCGTAGGATCGCGGATGCGGCACGCCTTCGCCGAACGCCACCAGTTCGCCGTCCGAACTGGTCATGGTCCACGGCTGGGCCATGAAGGCCTTGAGATCGCGTTCGTCCATGTTGAAGGACACGATCGACGCGCCGCCGGCCACAATGAGCGCGATGGCCGCATCCACCGGTTCGAGCAGCCGGTCGCGGGCGATGGCGTCGAGGCGCCGGCCCTCGAGCGAAGGATCGGCGCGATGGGACCGCACCATGATGTTGGCGGCGCCGGCGCGACGCGCGAGATTCTCGACCATATCCCGCCTGATGCGGGCCCGCATCTCCGGGTTGGCGAGGCGCCCCTGCAGCTTACCCACCCCGCCCTCCAACGCCCACGACGGGACCAGCGCCGCCGTCAATCCGGTCGACGATGCCTCATAGGGATACTGGTCAGCATACACCTCGACGCCCGCCGCCCGCGCCGCATCGATCCGACGAATGATCTCGGACGAAAGACCCCACACCCGGGGGCCGAGCACCTTGATGTGGGTAACGATACCGGGCAGCCGGGCCTCGCGGGCAACGCGAATCACCTCCTCGACTGCAGCGACTACGCCGACGTTGTAGTCCGCTTCGTCGCGAATGTGGCTCGTATAAAACCCGTCGTACACCGCGGCGATACGAGCCAGCGCAATATGTTCCTCGGTCTTGGAAAACGCCCCGGGCGTGTAGAAGGGTCCGGCCGATAGGCCAAAGGCACCGTCCTCGAAGCCGCGTTGGACGATCGCCGTCATCCGCTCGAGTTCCGCCGGCGTTGGTTCCCGGTCGGCGCTGCCGATCACCGCCTGGCGCACCGCATTGTGTCCGATCATCTGGACCACATTCACCGCAGGCTGCACCGCCTCGAGCGCGCGACGTTGTGCGCCCAGGTCGGTGGGGCCGCCGCCGTCGGGATTGATCAGCACCGTCGTGATGCCCTGGTACAACAGCGCCTCCGCCGGCGCCGTCCGCGATTGGGCGAGCGCCGGATAAGCGTGGCTGTGTGCATCGATAAAGCCCGGCACGACATAACGGTCCGCGGCGTCGATCACCTCGCGCGCCGTGGCGGCTGGCAGCCGGCCCACCGCGACAATCCGATCCCCGCGAATCCCGACGTCCGCCTGCCGCCACGGTGCGTTCGTGCCGTCGATGACCCGGCCGTTGCGGATCAGGACATCGAACGTCTGACCCGACAGCACCGCGGCCAGACCGGGCAGTAGCAAGAGACGGGGCAGGCGAAGCAGACGTGGGAAG
Organism: Opitutaceae bacterium; assembly: GCA_040381375.1. Classification (GTDB taxonomy): domain Bacteria; phylum Verrucomicrobiota; class Verrucomicrobiia; order Opitutales; family Opitutaceae; genus ER46. The sequence continues at coordinate 2,272 of JBEIHL010000094.1, read as the reverse complement.
GAGGGAATCAAGCGCACGGCGTTGAGCACCCGTTATGCCATGGGTTGCCGGCCGCATGTCGACGGCGAACGGCTGCTCCCAGGGCGCGTTCCCGTCGAGGACCGGCGTGGACGAATGAGCCACACGCGGGCCGGATCATCCACCCGACGCGGACCCACCGGGTACTTACCAGCCGTCCGCCGCGCCGCCCGCCCGCGGATCAGCGGCACCGACAAAGCCGTGTCCGTCCGGCGTGCGGCCAACGAGGTGGGAGACGCCGTAGACATTTTCCTCGGCGACCGTGTGCCCGCGCTTTTCGAGCCCGGCACGAATCCCCGCCGGCAGCGCCTTCTCGATCCGCAGTTCGTCGGGCATCCATTGCTGGTGAATCCGCGGTTGGGCGAGCGCGGCGGCGGGAGTCTGCTGGAGATCCAGCAAGGCGATCAGATTGAGCACGACCTGCGAGATGATCGTCGGTCCGCCCGCGGCCCCGAGGGCGAGGACGGGCTGCCCGCCCCTGAGCACGATCGTCGGGCTCATGGACGAGAGCGGGCGCTTGCCCGGTGCGATCGCGTTGGCCTCGGCTCCGATCAACTTGAAGGCGTTGGGCACGCCGGGCTCCACGGAAAAGTCGTCCATCTCGTTGTTCAGGACAATACCTGTCCCGGGCACCACCACCTTGGACCCGAAGGTGGTGTTGATCGTGGCGGTGCAGGCAACCCAGTTGCCCTCGGCGTCGGCCACCGAAAAATGGGTGGTGTGTTTCTCGAAGAAACGCGGATCGGCGTCCGGCGGCGTCCCGTGGCCCTCAACCCGAATCGTACGATCCAATTGGATACGCGCCCCCAGGCGGCGGGCATAGGCCGGCTCGAGCAGGCCGCGCGGCACATTGGCGTAGTCCGGATCTCCCAGCCAGTGGGCGCGGTCCGCAAAGGCGAGTTTCATCGCCTCCGCCACGACATGGTGCCGCCGGCCGGGCTCCGGCATGGCTGCGAGGTCGAAACCCTCCAGGATGTTGAGGATCTGCGCGACGTGCACGCCCCCGGAACTCGGCGGGCCGAAACCGACGATCGTGTGGCCCCGATACGTCGACGTGACGGGGAGGCGGGACTTCACGACGTAGTTGCGAAAATCTGCGGCGGTGAGAATGCCCTGGTTGGCGCGCATCCACGTCTCGACGGCGGTGGCGTACTCGCCGCGATAGAACCAGTCCGGGCCTTCGCGCGCGATGGCCCGGTAACTCCGCACCAGATCAACCTGCTTCAGCACGTCGCCCTCGCCGAGCGGCTGGCCGTCACGACGAAGAAAAATGGCCCGCGAGGCCTCGAAGCGCCGCAGGTCCGCCGCGGTGGCCTTCAGCTTCTGTGCATACAGGGCTGACACGACGAAGCCCTCCTCGGCGATCCGGGTCGCCGGCGCGATCAATTCCGAGAGCGGCTTTCGCCCGTGTTCCCGCGCCGCCTGCGCATACGTGGCCAACGCGCCCGGGACGCCGCTCGCAAGGGCGCCGGTTTGGGAAAGCGCCGTGTCAGCGCGGCCGTTGCGCAGGTACATGTCGCGCGTGGCCGCCGCCGGTGCCATCTCGCGACCGTCGAGCGCCACTATCCGACCGTCGGCCCGGCGGATCAGCATGAAGCAGCCGCCGCCGAGGCCCGAGTTGTAGCCATCGACCACGCCGAGCGCGAAACCGACCGCGACGGCGGCATCGACCGCGTTGCCGCCGCTTTTCAGCACGTTGAGTCCGACCTCGGTCGCCAGCGGATGCGCTGACGAAACCACCCCGCGGGTCCAGGGCCCCGTCGCCGCCGGGAGCGGCAACACAGCGAAAATCATGAAAACAGCGGAGAGGAAACACAGGCGCGAATGAGACATGGGGACGAAGGTTGGCGGTTCTCATGCCAGGGCTGTGCCGCGCGGAATGCGAGCCCCAAGCGCCGGCTCGACGCCCGGCGAGCGGCTGCGAACGGAATTACGGCGTTGTCTCAGCGGCAACCGCCGTTGTCTTTATGTCTTCATCATGCCCATCCCCTCACCGCTCGCGGACAAGCACGTCCTCATCGTCGAGGACGTGCCCGCCTTTTGCCAGGAACTGCGCGGGTACCTTCGGGACCACTGCCGCCAGGTGACCATTTGCACGAGCCCGCTGCGGGCGCTGCGCCGCCTGCGGCGCGAGGCGCCCGACCTGATGATCACGACGCTGATGATGCGGGAGCTGGGCGGCTTCGACCTGATTCGCCGGGTGAGGGGCCAGGGTCACGCTCTCCCGATCGTGATGATCACCGGCTACGGCAAC
>JBEIHL010000093.1:0-8049 GCA_040381375.1 Opitutaceae bacterium | reverse complement strand
TTTACTCACATGGCCAATCCGAAACGCAAGCAGTCCAAACGCCGCAGCGCCAATCGCCGCGCGGCCAATGCCTTCAAGGCCCCCGAGTTTGCCAAGGATCCCACCGACGGCAGTGTATTTCGCCCGCATCGGGTGAACCCGAAGAACGGCATGTACCGCGGTCGTCAGGTGTTGAACGTCGAGGTCTAAGCCTCACGACGGTTTCCGCAGTCACCCTTCACCATCCCCGAGATGGTTACGACCTTGGGCGCGACGAGCCGCATCGCGGTGGACGCCATGGGCGGCGATTTGGGGCCGGCCGAGGTAGTCGCAGCGGTAAAGCTGGCGCTCCATCAGCCGGGTTCAGCTCCGGCCATTACCCTGGTCGGGGATGAAGCCGTCCTCGGTCCCTTGCTCAGCCAGGCTGGCCTGACCCTCAACGGCCGGCTTTCCGTGCATCACGCCTCGGAGGTGATCACGATGGAGGACAAGCCGCTGAACGCGCTAAAGCGGAAGAAGGATTCCTCGATGGTGCGGGCCATCGAGTTGGTGAAGAGTGGCGAGGCTGGTGTGGTGGTGAGCTGCGGCAATACAGGTGCGCTGATGGCGGGTGGCACGCTGAAGCTCCGCACCATGGAGGGCGTCGCCCGACCGGCATTGGCGGCGATTTGCCCGCGGGAAGGCGGGCATTTTGTGTTGATCGACGCGGGCGCGAATCCCGAGGCCAAGCCCGAACATCTGGTGCACAATGCGATTCTCGGCAGCCATTTCTGCCGGGTGATGCTCGGGGTAAAGTCCCCGCGGGTCGGTCTGATGACCATCGGCACCGAAGAGGGCAAGGGCAACGCCCTGATCACCGAGACGAACGATTTGCTGAAGCGCGTCAATGGCCTGATCAACTACGCGGGTCCGATCGAAGGGTTCCATGTCTTCACCGAACACGTCGACGTCGTGGTCTGCGACGGATTCGTCGGGAACATCATGATCAAGAGCTGGGAGTCGCTGGTGAAATTCTTCTCGAGCATGCTCAAGGAAGAATTGCAGGCGAATCCGATGCGCGCAACGGGAGCATTGCTTTCGAAGGGTGCCTTCAACGCGCTCAAGGAACGGATCAACCCGGATCGCTACGGCGGCGCCCCACTGCTCGGCCTCAACGGCAACATCTTCAAAGCCCACGGATCTTCCAACCGCCGCGCGATCAAGAGCGCGATCCTCGCCGCTCACGAAATGGTAAAGGCCGACATGAACCAGCACATCGAGGCCGACATTGCCCGCGCCAACGAACGGCTCGCGCAGCCGGTCCTCGGCTGACCGACGGCGGTCGCGCGAGGAGTCACGGTTTCGGCGGACCGCACTCCCTCGCACCCGCGCTGTCAGCGGCCGGTCGGCCGCTGGATCTCCTAATCGTAACCCCTTTTGATGTCTTCCCGTTCCACCGTCATACTTGGCACCGGATCCTATGCCCCCGGGCGCGTCGTGACGAATGACGATCTGGCCCACATGGTCGAAACGTCCGACGAGTGGATCCGCACCCGGACCGGGATCCGCGAGCGACGGATCGCCGCTCCCACGGAAACGACCTCCGACATGGCCGTCCAGGCGGCCCGCCACGCCCTGATCGACGCCGGGGTGACGGTCCAGGACATAGATCTGCTGATCGTCGCCACCCTCACCCCCGACATGCCGATGCCGGCTACAGCGTGCCTGGTGCAGGCGAAGTTGGGCGTGCCGACGACCGCCGCGTGTTTCGACCTCGCCGCCGCCTGTTCAGGATTCGTCTACGCCCTCGACACGGCTTGTGCGATGGTCGCCTCCGGCCGCTACAAGCGGGCGCTCGTGATCGGCGCGGAGAAACTTTCGGCCGTGCTCGATTGGCAGGACCGCACGACCTGCGTGCTCTTCGGCGATGGTGCCGGAGCGGTGGTCATCGGACCCAGCGAGCAACCCGACTGCGGCCTGCTCGGCACCAAGCTGGGGACCTTGGGCGACGGCGCTGACCTGCTCTATATTTCACACGGTGGCAGTCTTTTCCCGTCGACGCCGGAGTCGATCGTGGCCCGCAACCATTGCATCCGGATGAAGGGCAAGGAGGTCTTCAAACTCGCCGTGCGAGCGATGGACGAAGCCGCCCGCGATATCCTGGAACAACACCACGTGCGGGCGGATCAGATTTCACTCGTCATCCCCCACCAGGCCAACTTGCGCATCATCGAGGCCATCTCCGAATACCTTGAGCTCCCCATGGAGCGCTTTTTCGTGAACGTCGATCGCTACGGCAACACGTCCGCGGCCTCCATCCCGATCGCGCTCGACGAAGCCCGGCGCGCCGGACGCATCAAGTCCGGCGATCTCACCTTGCTCGTCGCATTTGGGGCGGGCTTGACCTACGGAAGTGCCCTGATTCGCTGGTAGCTCCTTTTCGATGCGTTCTGCTCCCGCCCGCCGCCTGCCGGTTGTTCTGTCGATCCTCTTTTCCGCGTGCTGTCTTCTGACGGCCATCGCGCGGGCGGACCTGGTCTGGAATCCCCAGACTGGCTGGAGCCTCGACGGCGGTGCGCTGTCGGGCCTAGCCGGCACCGAGGGCCGCAATGCGCTCGACCAGATGAACAGGGCCCGCACCGCCGAGGAGGCGGGCAGCAGCCGGAGCGCGATCAAGACCTATCAGTCCGTCGCCAAGCGGTATCCAAATTCCATTTACGCGCCCGAGGCGCTGTATCGCTCGGCCCGCCTGCGGCTCTCGCGCAAGGAATTCACGAAGGCCTTCGAGGATTTCCAGCAGGTGCTGGGTCGCTATCCGAACACCCGCCGGTTCAACGAAATCGTCGGCGAGCAATATCGCATCGCGAGCGCCCTGCTCGATGGCGCCCGCGGGCGGATGCTGCTCGGATTGCTCCCCGGTTTCGCGCAACGCGACAAGGCCATCGAGTACTTCGAGACCGTCCTCGCGAACGCCCCCTACAGCGACTACGCGCCGCTTTCCCTAATGAATGTCGCCCGGGGCCATCAGCGGCTCGGCAACACCGCGGAAGCGATCGATGCCCTCGATCGGATGATCAACAACTACTCGCAAACGCTGCTGGCGCCGGACGCCTACCTGAAGCTGGCGCAGACCCATGCCGCGCTCGTCGATGGCCCCTTCTACGACCAGGGCTCGACCAAGGAAGCCATCACCTACTTCACCGACTTCATGCTGCTGTTCCCGAGCGACACGAGTATCGGCGCGGCGGAAAAGGGCCTCGACAACATGAAGACCATGCTGGCCGAGAGCAAAATGCGGATGGCGGATTTCTATTTCTACAAGCGCTCGAACTTCAAAGCGGCCCGGGTGTTTTACAACGAAGCCATCACCGCCTATCCCGAGTCTGCGATTGCGCAACGCGCCAAGTCGCGCCTCGCCGAGGTCGAAGCCAAGGTGAATAACCAGCCGGCGCCCGCCCCCGCTCCCGGCACCGAGCAGCCGGCGAAAAAGAAGCGTTTCCTGTTCTTCTGAGCGGATGGCCGATCCCACGGCCCGAGCCGCGACGGAATGTCCGCTCCGCGAATCATGACCACGCGAAGCTTCGTCTGCCGCTCCCTCTTTGTTGTCCTCGGCCTGGTCCTGGCCGGAGGCTGCGCGAACTATCGTTTGGGCACGGGCGCCGCACCGTCCTTCCGCACGCTCCACGTTGAACCGGTCGCCAACCGCACGCTGCTCCCCCAGGCCCAGTCGCTGATCACCACCCGGCTGCGGGAATGCTTCGCCCGCGACGGCCGTACCCGGCTCGCCAACACGCCGGACGGCGCCGATGCGACCCTCGTCGTCGTCATCACCGATTATCGGCGCGACATCGCTGCGGTGCGGGAAGGCGACACCGGCCTCGCCCGGAAATTCAACGTCACGCTCGGAGTCACTTGCACCCTCCGCGACAACCGGACCGGCCGCCCCATTTTCGAAAACCGGCCGGTGAATGCCGTCCGCGAAGTCTTCACCGACAGCGGACAACAGCAGGCGGAGTTTCAGACCCTGCCCATTCTCGCCGAGGCCCTCGCCAACAAGATCGTCCACGCGACGCTCGACACCTGGTAGAACGCCCGATGCACGCCGCCCTGCTCTCCCCCTCGCTGCTCGCCGGGAACCACGCCAACTTGGCGGCGAGCGCGCAACAGGTCTCGGGCTTGGGCCTGACGTGGCTTCACCTCGACCTGATGGACGGTCACTTCGTGCCGAACCTGACGTTCGGCCCCGAGACCCTCGCCGCGTTGCGGCGGGCCGGCTCGAAACTCTTCTTCGACACGCACCTGATGCTGTCTGAGCCGCACCGGTACATCGAAGCATTCGCCAAGGCCGGCGCCGATCTCATCAGCATTCACATCGAGCCCGCCTACGATCACGTCGCGACCTTGGCCCGCATCCGGTCGCTCGGCTGCCAGAACGGCATCGTGCTCAATCCGGGTACGCCCGCGACAGCCATCGAACACCTGCTGGACGCGGTCGATCTGGTGCTGGTAATGACGGTGCAGCCTGGATTTGGCGGGCAGAGTTTCCGCCCCGAGATGCTGCCGAAGCTGCGGCAGATCGACGCCTGGCGCCGCGAACGCAACCTGAAGTTTCGTCTCGAAGTCGACGGCGGCATCGACCTCGTCCACGCCGCCGAATGTCGGGCCGCGGGCGCGGACACGTTCGTCGCCGGCACCTCGTTTTTCCGCGCCGCCGACCAAGCCGCGTACGCCGCCGCGATCGCGCGGCTGTAAAGCCCGCTTGAACGTCGCCCGCCCTACGGTCCCGCGCCTTCAGCGATGGCCTGTGCTTTCGCGTAGTTCGCGCGAAAGCCTTCGGCCAGATCCTTGGCCAGGCGCACTTCATCGACCTTGTTGCGCGAACCGAGTCGCGCGCGAATGTCCTTCGTCGTCCGCTCGTAACTGATCGCCGACATGTCCTGCAACACCGCCAGCGCCTGGGCGCGCAACGGCTCGGGCGCCGCCTGAATCGCGCGCCAGGCCGACTTGAGCTCGGCGTGCGTATCCTGACACATCACACGCACGAGCAGCGCCATCTCCCGGAAGATGCGGCCGGTCCAGGCCTCACGGTACACGAGCGGATCGCGTTGCTCGAAGGGTGCCTCGTCCGGATCGGCGAGATGCTGTTTCCAGTCCGCCTGCGCATAGAAGTCCCGCCGCACCGACAACCGGCGCAACACGAAGCGTTGCGGGCCGCCCGGCGTTCCGGGCTTGAAGGTCCAAAGTTTCTGCCCCTCGAGCGACAGCACGTACTCGATGAACGCACTCGCCACCGCCCGGTGTTTCGCGCCGCGCAGGAGCGCGATCGGATCAACGGAAGAAACCGATCCGCCCGCCGGCGACGCATAACCCACGCGATCGGACTCCGCCCGGCGGCGAACCGCCTCTTCCTGCTGCCGGCCGTAGAAGTCGATGCACAGGCCCACGGCGCAATTGCCCGCGGCCACATCGATCGGCGGTTTCTGCGACGTGTCGGTGAAATAGCGGGCGTTGGCCCCGATCCGTTGCAGCAGTTGCATGCCCTCGATCCAGCCTTCGCGCACGGCCCGGGCCTCGAGGTCGGCGGGCGCGGCCGCCGGCTCGGCCGCCTGCAAGGCGTGCAGCCGGCGCTGCATCTGCTGCTGGATGATATTCTCGAACGCCTTCGCCACCGACCCGCTCTTGGTCGGATCCGCAAGTGCGACCTCTCCCATCAGGCGCGGATCGCCCAGGTCGCTCCATTGCGCAGGCGGACGGTCGATCCCGAGACGCAGGAGCGCACCGCGGTTGAAGATGATTCCGTACGAACTCAGCACCGTGCCGATCCAGAGTCCGTCGCCATGCCAGTAGTCCTCTCCGCCGAAGCGCCGCGGGATCACGGACTCACGGAACCAGTCTGGGTGCGCCTTGAGCACACCGGAGTCGATCAAGCGGCCGGCCTGCGCCTGACGCTCAAAGTCGTACGTGCCGCCGCCAAAGAAAAGGTCGATGCCGCATCCGACGTCGGACGCCAGAAACGCCGCGCGCGCCTCCTTGACGATCGCGGGCGCGTTGGCCGCCAGCCGGGCGTTTTGAAACCCCGACTGCACCTCCGCGCTCCACGGCTTGCCGAGGGTGCGCGTCCAGTGGTTTTCGAAAGCCGCCACGTATTCGCCTTCGAGAAAACGCGCGATCTCACTCGTGCCGCCCACAATCCGCCAGTCGATCGCCACCGTGCGGCCGGTCCGGCCCTTGTGCCAGTCCGCAAACCCCCGGGCGAATTCGTAGCGGATGGCTTCGTTGTGCGGCGTGATGACGACCAGCGTGTCGTCCGCCTTGGCCACGCTCACCCGTTTGGGTCGCAGCACAAACGGCACCGCGACGATCACCACCAGCGTGAAGATGATGAGCAGTCGCTTCACTCCGCGAGCACCACGACGTCTTCCGGTATCGCACTGGCGAATACTTCGCCGCGCAGCGACTGATCGATGAAACGCGGGTTCAGCTCGAGCACCTTCAGGGTGCGTCCGCCGGAAATCAGCGCGTACTGGGCCAGTTCCCCGAGGTAAATCGCATCGCCGATGGTCCCGCGGACCGCATTCCGCGCCGGCGCCTCGCGACTGAGCACCCAGCATTCAGGCCGCACGGAAAGGGTCACGGCCGAGCCGACCGCGGGACGCGCCTCGGCATCGCCGAGCACGCCCTCGAAGCGACCCAGGGGCGTATCGACCACCGCCCGGCCGGACTCGAGTCCCGCCAGCGTACCGTCGATGAAGTCGGTTTCGCCGATGAAATCAGCCACGACCTTCGACGTCGGCCGACGATAAACCTCGCGCGGAGATCCGACCTGCAGGATGCGGCCGCGATCGAGAATCGCCATCCGGTCCGACACCGACAGCGCCTCCTTCTGGTCATGCGTCACGTAGACCGTCGTCAGCTTGAACTCTTTGCACACGCGCCGGATCTCGGTGCGCATCTCGAGTCGCAGCTTCGCGTCGAGATTCGACAGCGGCTCGTCGAGCAGGAGACAACGCGGCCGGATCACGAGCGCGCGGGCCAGCGCCACGCGTTGCTGTTGTCCACCCGAAAGCTGATTGGGCCGCCGCTCCGCATAGGACGCCATCCGCACCGATTCGAGCGCCTCGCCGACGCGGCGCTTGATCTCCGCCTTTGCGACCTTCCGCTCCTCGAGACCGAACGCGACATTCTCCGCCACCGTCATGTGCGGCCACAGCGCATAGCTTTGAAACATCATGCCCGTGTTTCGCTTGTGGGGCGCGAGCCGCGTGACGTCCTCGTCGCCGAACCAAATCGTGCCCTCCTCCGGCAGATAGAACCCAGCCAGGCTGCGCAGCAGGGTCGTCTTGCCGCACCCGCTCGGCCCCAGCAGAAAGAACAACTCACCCGGCTCGATCGTCAGGTCGAGGTTCTGCAATGCGGTGACCGTGCCGAAGCGTTTCGTCAGTTGCTGGATGCGAATGGAAATCATGCCGGGCGACGCGAACCCGCAGGCAAGATTTGGCCTACGCGCGAGTCAAAGGAATTAGCCCGCCGGCGTCTTGCCGTAACCAAAGCAGACAAGGACGACAGGATGAACCGGGTTTACAGGATACAACCTGGGGCAGTTCGATGAGGTTGTTTCGCTTGCACTCCCATCCGGCCCATCCGGTTCCAAAACAAAAAAAGCGCGGCCTCGAGCGAGGCCGCGCTTTTCTTGTCGCCGCGCTTATTCCGGCAGCGGTTTGCCCTTCGTCTCGGGCGCGAACCAGACAATGAACAGGCCGACGACGTAAACCAGTGAGATGATGGCGCCGGCTTTCGCGTAGCTGCCATCGAACGTCTGCATCAGCACGCCCATCTGCAGTGCCCCGACCGCCGCGAGAATGCGGCCGGCGTTGAAGGACAGACCCTGGCCCGTGGCGCGCACCCGCGTCGGGAAGAGTTCGGGCAGATAGAGGGGCAGCCAGCCGTAGAACGTGGCCGTGAAACCGCCGACCACAAAGGTCAGGACGAGGAACATCGGACCATAGGCATCAATGCCGCGGAAGAGCCAGGCGCAGGTCAGCAGCGATCCGAGGCAAAGCATGAAGTACATCACGCGGCGGCTAAAGAACC
>JBEIHL010000092.1:0-8067 GCA_040381375.1 Opitutaceae bacterium | reverse complement strand
GGATTTTGGATACGCTGCTCGATCGGACGCTTCTCGAGCGCGGCGCATCCGCCCTGGAGCGGAGCGAGGTGGCGGTGGCCGAGCTGCTGGAGGCGGCGCCGGATGCGGCGGGGTTTGTCCGCTTTAGTGTGCGCGATCAGGGCCGCGGCATGCCGGCGGCCAGCCTTGGCCGGGTCTTCGATCGGTTTTATCGGGCGGCCAACCAGGAGAGCCATACGGGCGCCGGACTCGGGCTCGCCATTGCGCGCGAGATCGTCGTCGCGCACGGCGGCTCGATCGACTGCAGCAGTGTCGAGGGTGAGGGCACCGACTTCCATTTCGTGCTCGCGCGATGAAAACCCCACCGGGTTCCGGGAAGGAACGTTTGCCAAATACCGTTTCGCAGCCAGTTTTGACCCAGGCAGGCGTGGTCGTAACGATGGCGGCTCCGCCTCGGGCGCCTGAACCGCCCCGGTTCTCACCTTCAACCCTTTCATTTATGAACAACCGTCACGAAAGCACCGCCGAAACCCCCGAGGAACTGATTGCGCACATCACCCGCCTCATGGCCGAGGCCGAAGCGATGATCGCCGGTCCCGTCAACGACCAAGCGGGCCCCAAACTCGCCGAGATCAAGGATCGCCTTGAGGGCGCCCGGAAGCAGCTCAACGAATTCTACGATCAGGCCCGCCAAAAGGTCGTCGCCGGCGCGCAGTACACGGACGAGGCGATTCGCGCTCATCCGTACCAGTCGCTCGCGATCGCGCTCGGGGTCGGTGTCCTGATCGGGGCCCTGATCCGTCGCAGCCGCTAAGCTCCGCCGTGGGCCGTCCTCGATCCGTGGATACCGTGCGCCGGTCGCGCGGGGAACGCGGACGGAGCCGGCGCCGATCGTTCCTCCCTCCGCTTCAACCCCTCCGAAACCATGGAAACACCCCCGTCTGAACCCACTGGCCTTTTGGGCAGCCTGAGCTCCTTCGCGGATGGACTGCTCGGCTCCGTCCATGACCGGATCGAGCTGCTCTCGATCGAGCTGCAGGAGGAAAAATATCGCCTGATCCAAGTCTTCATCTGGATCAGCGTCTCCGTGTTTCTTGCCATCCTCGCGACGGTTTTTGCCAGCCTGGTGCTGGTGGTGGTTTTCTGGGAGACGGCGCGCGTGACGGTGATGTGTTCCCTCGCGGGCGCGTACCTTGTCGCGTTGATTGCCGTACTGGTGGGATTCCGCCGCTTTCTCGCGCAGCAGCCGAAGCCCTTTGCCGCCACGCTCCACGAACTAAAAAAGGACCGGGAATGTTTCCGAACCAAGACCTGACCGACCTGGCCCGCCGCAAGGCGCTCCTGCAGGCGAACATCGCCCTGTGCCGGCTCGATTGCCGCACGGCGGCGGCGGAGCTCACGCGACCGCTCGCCCTCATCGACCGGGGAGTGGCGATGTGGCGCCGGGTGTCGCCCGCCGTGAAGCTCTTCGCCATTCCAGCCGGGCTGCTCGTCAGCCGGTTCTTCGGCCGGTCGCATCCGGGACGCAGCCGCGGCGGCAAGTTTGCGACGGTCATGTCGCTGCTGCCGCTGATCCTGCGGGGGGCCAAACTTGCCATGGCCGCTCGCACGGCGTTTTCCGCGACGAAGAATACCCCTCCGGTGTCAGGCCGACCCTGAGGTGGAGCACCCTGTCCCCAGGCTGCTTGCTCTCGCTTGATGGAACGTTCCTGCAGCGGCCTGGGCACAGGCCGCTCCACCTCGAAGTGGGCTTCAGCTTTTCCGCTGGATAACCTGTGGTGTGGCGTCGATCTGACCGCGGGTGACGCCGAGCTGGTTCAGCAACTTGAGCTCGCGCCACAGATCCGCCCCGGAAATTTCCCCGCGCAGGAGCTGGCCGTAGCGCAGCAGGGTCCGGCGAACGTCGTCCGGGCTGTCGTTCAGGAATTCGATCCGAAAACTCCGGGCCCCCAGTTCCAGCAGACGGGCAATGTACTCGGCACCGGTCTGAGCGCGATTGTTGTAGACGGTGTTGCGACAGCCGGCGTCGGCCTTCAATGGCAGCTCCGCCCCGACCCGATCGCGCAGGGCGACCCGGTGGTCGTCACACGGGCGGCCGCAGTCGCGGTAGTCGCGGCCCGTGGAGAGGAAGGCGCAGAACACGCAGTGCTCCATGTGAAACATCGGCATGTGCTGGTGGACGGTGAGGTCAAACCACGCCGGCGGGGCCAATTGTAGCAGCGCCTCGAGCTGGCCGATGTTCAAATCGTAACTGGCCGTCACGCGTTCAAGTCCGTGGCGGGCGAGAAAGTACGAGGCGCTCCAGGGGTTCGCGACGTTGAGGGAAAAATCCCCGCGCTTCCGCTCGCCCGCGAAAAACGCCAGGTGATCGTAGTTGCGGACGAGGTATCCGTCCGGCTGGGACGAGCGCACCTGCTGGAGAATCCACTCCTCGCCGGGTTTGAAGATGCGGGGTGGGGCGACCCAGATGCTGCTGGTCGCGGGGGGAATCTCGGAAGCCGCGGCGGCCTGAAGTTCGCGGAAGCGGATGACGGCGTCGCGGTAGCGCTTGGGATTTTCGAATTCGCAGTAAACCGTGCGGATGCCGGCGGCCCACGCCGCGTCGAGCTGTTCCGGCAGCCGGATGACAGCGATGAGCTCGGGTGTGACCGCGGCGGCGATGGGCGCCGGCAACTCCGGTTTGATCGCGGCGGTCGTGATCTGCCAGCGCTTGGGCTGGGCGCGCAGGGCGTCGAGGGCCATGGCCGCCTCGCGGCGGAGGCGGTTGAGTTCCTTGACCGGAAGGATCAGGCGGCCTTCGAGCCGGGAGTGGAGTTGGCCAAGCCGAAACGGCGTACCCCCGAGCCGACCGAGTTGTTCCGCGAGGCGTTCGGGCGTGAGCGGCTGATTTTCGGCCGTCTCCAGTGGCACTTCCGACTCGAGTTGGACGACGTGCCCTTCGCCGTCGTTCGCGATCAGCGTCAGGGGCGTGCCGGCCCGACCGTGCACCTCCAGCGAGAGCGGGCGTTGGAAACGAAGGCGCTCACCTTCAAAGGTCGTCCGTAATTCCCGCTCCAACGCCGGGTCGCTGGTCTTCCAGATTCTTTGCCCGGGCTGGACGCGGCGCCAATCGATGTCGCCCCGACCGAATCGGAGAGTGCAGGTGCCGGAGGCGCTGCGATCGGGCTCGACTTGATAAACGCGGCCGCCTTCCTCGCCGTCCTCGGGCCGGCCGGCGTCGAAGACGATGCCGTCGCCGGGTTTCACGGGCGCGAGGGGTCGGAGCACGACCGACTCCGCCTCCACCCGAATCACCTCACCGAGCAGCACGCCGCGTTTTGTGCCGAACCGTCCGTGCGCCAGCGCCTGATTGTCGATGCCGCGGAACCAACCCGTGTAGAGCCCGCGGGAAAACGCCATCTGGAGCTCGTAGCGCGCGTCGCGAGCGGGGCCCGGCGCCGATTCGCCGGCCGCACCGGGGGCCTTGCTCCCGGCCGCCTGCTGCGCGGCGAGGCAGTCGAGTGCCTGGCGGTAAACTCGCGTGATGCTGGCGACATACTCCGGTGATTTCAGCCGGCCTTCGATCTTCAGCGACGCGACGCCGGCGTGCACGAGACCGGGCAGCACGTCGAGTCCGGCGAGGTCCTGCGGACTGAGCAGATACCGGCGGTCGCCGAGGTCGACCTTGACGCCATCGGAGACGAGATCGTACGGCAGCCGGCAAGCCTGGGCGCATTCGCCGCGATTGGCTGAGCGACCGCCGAGCGACTCACTGGTGAGGCACTGGCCCGAGTACGCGACGCAGAGGGCCCCGTGCACGAAAACCTCGAGGGGCATGGCCTCGCCACTCCTCGCGCCATCGGCGGCGCGGATTTTTTCGATCTCCACGATCGAGTTCTCGCGCGCGAGCACGACCAACTGGGCGCCGAGCTCGCGGGCGAACTGCACGCCGGCGGCGCTCGTGATCGTCATCTGCGTGGAGCAGTGAATCGGAAAATCCGGGGAGAGCGCGCGGATCATCCGGCACATGCCGACGTCCTGCACGATGGCGGCGTCGACGCCCGCGGCGATGATGGTCCGCAGGTAGTCTTCCGCGGCCGCGAGCTCGTTCGCGAAAACGAGGGTGTTGAACGTCACGTACCCGCGCACGCCGCGGCGGTGCAAGAACTCCATCAGCCGGGGCAGGTCGGCCTGCGTGAAGTTCTTCGCGCGCATCCGGGCGTTGAAGCGTTCGAGCCCGAAATAGATCGCGTCGGCTCCATTCTCGATCGCCGCCCGGACGCAGTCCCAGTCGCCGGCGGGTGCGAGCAACTCGGGGCGTGGCGTCGAAAGCGCGACGATGGAGGAGGATGGGAGGGCGGGAACGGGCGTCACGGGAAGATTCAGGCGGCCGCGTTGCTTGGATCTGGCGTAACCGGGGTATTCACGCCGGGCGTGGCGACATGTGGCGCGGCCGCGCGCAGCGCCGCCGCGAACAAAACGGTCAACCCGAAGAACCCGATCGAGGCGTAGCCGAGCCACGGCATCCCGGCGAGGCGGCCGTCGGGCGTGCGGGTGATGAAAACCCCGGCGAGCAGGCTCGCTCCGGCGCTCGCGGCCTGCTGCAGCGCAGCGTTTACACTCATGAAGCCGCCCCGATAGCGGGCCTCCACGGCGTTCGCGATCATCGTCATCGCCGGTGAGAAGCGTCCCGACATGGTGACCATGAAGAGCGCCATCGTCAGGGAGGCTACGGCCAGGGAAGTATGACCGAGCCGCGTGATGACGAAAACAACGACGACCGCGCCGGCCGTCATGATGGTGAGGAGTCGCAACCGGTCCATGTGGTCGCTCAACCAACCGACCAGCGGGGTACTGAGGACCGTGGCGAGGCCACCGACCACATAGGTGATCGGGAGCTGGACCGCTTCATCCAGGCCGATGTTGGCGACGAAGGAGGGCGCGATGAAGGGAATCAGGACTCCGCCTGCCATGACCAAAACGGCACCGAGCGCGAATGCGCGCACATGGACGCGGTGAGAGAGAATCCGACCCATCTGTTGGAGCGGTTGGTGTCCGTGCACCGCGGTCCGGATCGGTGGCAGGGCCAGCGCCGCGAGCGCAAGGATGGCAGCGGAGCACGCGGCGAGGAGAAAGAAGGGCGCATGCCAGCCGTACTTGCCGGCGAGCACCAAGCCAAGCGGGACGCCCAGGACCGAGGCGACCGGAAAGGCGGTCATGACCACGCTCATCGCGCGGCCCCGCCGGGATGGGGGAATGATATCACCTACCATCGCCGAAACCATCGAGCCCGCGAGGCCACCGAACGCGCCCGCGGCAAGTCGGGCGACGAGGAGGGCACCATGCGTGGGGGCCAGCGCGCACGCCAGCGTGGTCAGCCCGAACCCCGCGTAAAGAACGACGAGGGAGCGTTTCCGGTCGAAACGATCCAGCACGAACCCGCCGGCGATTCCCGCCACCGCAGCCGCGAGCCCGTAGGCGGCCACGAGGTGCGTGAATTGCACGGGCGTAATGTCGAAGACCACCATGAGCTGCGCCCCCAGGGGCATCATGATCATGAAGTCCAGGACGTGCGTAAACTGCACCGCGCAGAGTACCACCAGGGTCGCGCGCTCGCGGCCCCGGCTGAGCGCATGATGCTGTCCACGATCCGGCATGAAGCGCGGAGCGTTGGCCTTTTTGTCCAAAGCGCAACCGTCACGACGGCGAGACGGCCACCGCCCCGCCCACTTCCGGAGGTCGAATATGTTGGCGTAGCATGGTCAGGAACTGCTCGGCCCCGCGACTCTGATAGCGTTGCAGGTGCCGGATCACGACAAGGTCGCGGGTGGGTTCGCTGCCCGTGATGCGCAGATAGGTGAGGGAGTCGCGGTCGTCTGGCAAACGGGCGAGCTGCGGCAGCAGAGAAATGCCAAGCCCCATGGACACAAAGAGCTTGAGGGTGGCAACCTGGGCGCAGCGAAAGCCAATCCGAGGCTGAAACTTCTGGTCGCCGAAAAACGTGCGCACCTGCGCCGCCAGCGCGCTCGAGTCGCCCAACGAAATGAACGTTTCCTCGGCCAAGTCGCTGATGCTAATTTCACTCCGACTGGCGAACGGGTGGCGTTTGCCCACCAGGAGCAGCAACGGCTCCGTCAGTAGGGGCTCCACGGAGATGCGGAAGTCCTTAACCGGCGTGGGAACGATGGCGAGGTCAAGGTCTCCTTCGACGACCCCGCGCACCAGGTTCGCCCTAAAGTCCTCCTGGGCATTGATCAACAGGTTCGGATGCGACTCCCGCAGCGCCGCAATCAGCGGCGTCAGCAGGTACGGCATGACGGTCTGCACGGCACCCACGGTGATCCGGCGCCCCAGCGACGGGTGGTCGCCCAACTCTTTCGCGGCGTTTTCTACTTCGAAGAGAATGCGGCGAGCCCGCTCCAAGAAGGCGACGCCGGCCTCCGTGAGCACCGCTTTTCGGCCAAGCCGATGGAAAAGCTTATGCCCCACCTCCCTCTCCAGCTTCATAATCTGCTGGCTCAGAGATGGCTGAGAGACGTGGGCCCGCGCGGCGCCGCGGGTGAAGTTCTCAGTCTCAGCCACCGCCACGAAGTACCGGAGTTGGTGCAATTCCATAGTTTTATCCTATCAGAACGATAGGGGAGTAAGATTTCAACTATGGGAAAGAATGCCGTACAGTAGGGACGTCGAACCTAGACCGGTCCGGCAAACCAACGACAACTACCATGAATAAGAACCTGATCATTGCGGTCCCCGTCAGCCTCATCGCTGTAGCCGCCCTCCTGCTTTCTTTCCGTTCCTCGATTAGTGCCGAATCCTTGGTCGGCTTTGCCAGCGTGTTCGTACTGCTGGGCATCGCCGCTCTCGAATATCGCATTAGTTGGAAGCGGCTCTTCCGCCGCAGTTAACAGCAGTCGGAAGCGAGTGAAATCCAACAGGGGCCCGGAGCAATCCGGGCCCCTTTTTATTGGTGACCGCTCAGCGGCGTCGGACCGATCGACGCGTCACCGCGAGTTGTCGCCGTCGAGCATCCGGCCGAGACCGCCCAGAACGGAACCCTCTTCGCGTCCACCGCTGGCCTGCGCCGCCGCCACGACGCGCCCGGCCAAGCGGGAGAGCGGCAGCGATTGGAGCCAGACTTTGCCCGGCCCGCGCAGGGTCGCGAAAAACAGGCCTTCGCCGCCGAACAACGCCGTTTTCACACCGCCGACGAGCTGAATGTCGTAGTCGACCGTCGGCTGAAAACCCACGATGCACCCGGTATCGACGCGCAGCAATTCGCCGGGTGCCAATGTGCGTTCGTACAGCGTGCCGCCCGCATGTACGAACGCCCAGCCGTCGCCGGTGAGTCGCTGCATGATAAAGCCTTCGCCGCCGAACAGGCCCGCCCCGAGGCGCTTTTGAAACGCGATCCCGACACTCACACCTTTCGCCGCGCAGAGGAACGAATCCTTCTGCGCGATCAGTTCGCCCCCGATGTCGCGCAGGTGCACCGGTACGATCTTACCCGGGTAAGGGGCGCCGAACGCGACGCGCCGCCTCGCGCCACTCTGGTTCTGAAAGACGGTCATGAAAAGCGATTCGCCCGTGAGCAGCCGCTTGCCGGCCCCGAGCAGCGCACCGAGGAATCCGCTGCTCCGCTGTGAGCCGTCGCCAAACACGGTTTCCATGGCGATGCCGTCGTCCATGAACATCATCCCTCCCGCTTCGGCCACCACGGCTTCCTGCGGGTCGAGCTCGATCTCGACGAACTGCATGTCGTCGCCGTGGAGCTTGAAGTCGATCTCGTGCATGTCTGAAGAAATGACCGGAGGAAGGTTCTGGTTCATAGGCGGAGAATTCAGGTTCGATGGGCGGGCGACTGCAATCCGGCGCAGGTTGGAAGGAGACGGCGCGTTTGGAATCGCGCGGCAGGGAGCCCGGCGTTCACGGAGAACACCGCCACGGCGGCAAAGTTACGGCCGCGGCGAACGAATCGACGCACCTACGGCAGCTCGTAAATCTCGATCAACGCTTCGGCGGTGGCGCCGCCCACCCCCGACACCTGGGCAGTGAACGCGCCCGCGGTTGCCGTCACGACCAAGGCGGCGTCCCGACTGGTGCCATCCG
>JBEIHL010000091.1:0-8073 GCA_040381375.1 Opitutaceae bacterium | reverse complement strand
CCGCGCGTCCCCCCGCGCCCCCATTTTTCGACCCCGGCCCACGTGCACGCCCCCGCTCCCAGGGGGAGAAACCTCTTCGGCTCAACGCCCCTGCGCCGCCTTCACTGCGGCCACATCCGCCGGCGTATCGAGATCGAGCGCCAGCTCCGGCAAGTCCACGCCGGCGACGTGGGCCGGGTCGCCGTTGAGCAGGGCACGAGCGCCTTCCTCGCCCGTGAGTCCGCTGAGCGTGGCGAAATGTTGCGCGAGAAAAAGTGCCGGGGCTCCGTGGCGGCCGGCATAACGCGCAGCGACGATGCTGCGCCCGCTGGTTCGTTGGGTTTCGACCAGGGCGGCAATGGTGGCGGCGGAAAATGCCGGCTGGTCGCAGAGTGCCACCACGGCCGCGTCCAAGTGCCGCGAAAACTGCTGCAGCGTCGTGATGCCCGCGCGCAAAGAGGCTGCCATGCCCTCGGCCCAGGCGGGATTGTCCGTCACGAGCACGGGCCAAGCGGCCAGGACCGGCCGGATTTTCTCCGCTTGCGCGCCGAGGACCACGACGACTGGCCAAGCCGGAGAGGCGAGTGCCGCCTCGACGACTCGCACCAGCAGGGGTTTGCCGTCGAACTCCAGCAATTGCTTCGGCGTCCCCATGCGGGTCGATGCGCCCGCCGCCAGGATGATGGCGCCGAAGCGAAAGGGCCGGGCGGGCGAACTCGGGGCCGCGTCAGCCATGGATCGGACGAAGACGTTCCCGCAGCGGCCGGCCGTCCCGTCCCTGCAGCACCGCCTGCATTTCGGCGAGGATCGACAACGCGACTTGCTCAGGCGAATCGGCGCCCAAATCGAGACCGACCGGCGCATGCAGGCGGCCGCGCTGCGTATCCGAAAGGGCGAGACCGGCCGCGCTCAGATCGGACAAGATTCTTTCCGCGCGTTTCTTGGGCCCGAGCAAACCCAGGTACGCGAGCGGACGCGTCAGGAGTTCGCGCAACAGTGGCACGTCGTGCACGTAGTGATGCGTCATGACCACCGCCAGCGCGTCGGGACCAGGATTCACTGCGGCCACCAGCCGGTCCGCCGGCGCGACCACGACCTTTTGGGCGGTGGGAAAGCGGTCCGCGTGCGCGAACGCGCCCCGTGGATCCGCGATCGTGACGTCCCAGCCCAGCTCGTGAGCGAGCCGGGCGAGCGGCTGGGCATCGTCGCCCGCGCCGAAAACAACGAGCGCGGTCGGTGGCGCCACGTCGTCGAGAAAGAGCGCCGCCGGATCCGCGCAATCGCCGGGCGCCGCGAGGCGCGTGCCCCATTGAGCCGCGTCAACGCCGCCATGTACGACCGCCAGGGCGGTCGACCTTCGACAGGCGGCGTTGGCCGAAAGGACCCGAATCCAGCCAGCCGGCGGGACGATTTTTTCGAGGAGGACGCGGACGACGCCGTGGCACCCGAGACCCACGCCCCAGACCAGGTCGTTTTCCGACGTGGTGTCATAGACTACAGATTCGGGCCGACCCGTCTCCAGAACGCGCCGGGCCCGGACCAATACATCTTCTTCCAGGCAGCCGCCGCTGATCGAACCCAGTCGCATCCCGTTGGCGGTGAGAAGTAATCGTGCCCCGGGTCGACGGTACGATGAACCCTCGACGGTCACCAGCGTAGCCAGGACCGAGGGCGGGGCGTCGGCCGCAACCAAGGTCGCGACGATGGCCGGAAGTTCTTTCATCGCGGGCCAAGAACACGGAGTACTGCGCCCCAAAATGCAAGCGGCGCGAATATAGTAGATGAAGTTTACCAGATCAGAGCCCGCCTTATTGGCCTTGAGTTATTACGCATAGTTCAGTTCTTACACTAACGGGGGGTCGGGGCGTGAGTCCTGAGCGCCGGTACTACACAACCTAACTACACTAAGCTATGAACATCCGCTCGCGGAAGTTTACTGCCGTTCTTGCCCTGATTCTGGGCGCCGGCGCTGTCTCTACTCAGGTGATGCGCGCTGCCGCTGCACCCACGGTTCAAATCGAGGAAAAGGTCACGCTCGAGAAGTTTGTCGTGACGGGGTCACTGATCCCGATTGCTGCCGGATCGCCGGCCATTCCGGTGACCGTGATCAGCTCGCCTGAAATCGCGAAGACGGGCGTCACCACCGACCTCCTCGACGTCCTGCGCAAGGCGCAGCCCCAGTTTTACGGGTCTAACAACGCCGGCGCGGAAGTCGCGAACGTCAATTCCGGTGACACCAACGGCGGTTCCGGCATCGCGCTGCGCAACCGCTCCACGCTGGTGCTGATCAACGGACGCCGCGCTCCGGTCTCGCCGGTTGCCGCCTCCGGTGGCTTGGCTTTCGTCGACGTCAGTGCGATCCCGCTCGCGGCGATCGAGCGCGTCGAGATCCTCTCGGATGGTGCGTCCGCGACCTATGGCTCCGACGCCGTTTCGGGCGTGGTGAACATCATCCTGAAGTCCAACTACTCGGGCGCCGAGGTCGGCGGCTCGTACTCGATGAGCACCAACAAGGAGCACTGGCGGAGCCGGAGCTTCTACGCGGTGGCCGGAGCCAGCTCCGGTAACACGAGCGTGACGATCTCGACGGAATGGAAGCGCAGCGACCCGCTGATCCAGAAGGACCGGCCGTATTCGACCGGTCTGTTTCGCACGCCGAGCTTCGCCGGAGTCATCGACTTCACCGCGGGCGGCAACCAGCAGTTCTACATTCTCAATCCGAGCCTCAACGCCCCGCCGTTGAATCTCGATCTGACGCCGGCCCAGTTGGTGGCGCAGGGGATCTACAGTGGCCCCGTCGATCAGACGGCGGCCTCTCAGGTGCAGGATCTCTCGTTTTACCCGACGCTGATCGCGTCGGCCGAACGCCGGAGCTTCACGTCGATGGTCGAGCACAAGCTGAACCCGTCGACGAACCTCTTCGCGGATTTCATCTATTCGTTGGCCGAGACGGAGTCGGTGCTCAATGCGCAGCCGGTCACCGGCTTGTCCGTGGCGAGCAGCCCCTTCAATCCCTTCAACATCGATGTCACGGCTCGCAATCGCTTCCTGACCTTTCCCCGCATCTACGCGAACCAGGCGACGACCCTGCGCGCGGTGGCCGGCATCAAGGGCACCTTCGCCCAGAACTGGAGCTATGAAGGCGCCGTCAACTGGAACCGCATCTCGCACGCCTTCCGCAACCGCAACCTGATCGACGGCGCGAAGTACTTCGAGCTGGCCCGCTTGGGCACCTTCAATCCGTTTGCTCGCACGCAGGCTCCGGGAATCGTCGAGAGTATGCAGGGCACCCAAGTGCGCGACTTCGTCAGCTCGCTGCGGTCGCTCGACCTTAAGGTCAACGGCTCGGCCTTCGAACTCCCCGGCGGTCCAGTCCAGCTCGGCGTGGGCGCGGCATTCGCGTGGGAGGAGCTCGACTTCACCAACGATCGCTACGACCAGACCGGCGGGTGGCTCCAGGCCACGCCGCGTCTGCCGTTCAACGCCCGCCTCAACACCGACAGCTTCTTCGCCGAGGCGCGTATTCCGGTTTTCAGCGAGAAGAACGCGATCCGCGGTTTCCACACCTTGGAGGTTTCGATCGCCGCCCGCCACGACATCTACAGCACGACGGACGACCCGACGGTGCCGAAGTACTCGATTCGCTGGCTGCCGTTCAACGACGAGTTCGCCATCCGCGGTACGTACTCAGAGTCGTTCGTCGCCCCGAGCCTCTACGAACTGTACGGGCCGCTCAGCATCGGTTTCACGCCGTCAATCAATGTCATCCGGTATGACGCCAGCGGCAATTCCCTCGGCGCCTCCGGCCTGCGCCAGTACCGTCAGGAAACGGGCTCCAACCGTGCGCTGCTGCCGTCGCGCTCCCGCAATTGGAGCGCCGGAGCCGTATGGTCGCCCAAGGCCATCAAGGGATTCTCGATTGCGGCTGATGTCTTCAACATCGACGAGCGTGACCTGATTTCCACGCTTCCGATCAGCCTTGTGGTCCAGGATGTCGAACAGCGCGGCACGGCGTCTCCTTACGCCAGCCGCGTGCGCGTTGCTCGCAGCGTGGCCGGCGAAGTTCATTTCGAAACCGGCGCCCCGATCACTGGGCCCGGCCAACTGACCAATCGCGCGTCCGACGAGGTCTGGATCAAGAACGGCAACGTCAACGTGGCCGGAGCCTGGCAGGACGGCGCGGACATCTCGCTCAACTACAAATACGATACGGGCGACATCGGTCGTTTCACGCTGACGTCGGTCGGCACCTACCTGCGCAAGTACGTCTTCCAGGCGCTGCCCTCGCAGGCGCCGATCGAGTACCAGGATGCGCACTCAGTCCGCGGCGGCGGTGCCGGCCGGGAAGGCGTCTTCCCCCGCTACCGCATCAACAATCGCCTCGACTGGTCGTTCAAGGGCTTCTCGGCGAGCTTCGCTCACACCTACATCCCGAGCCTCGACGATCGCACCAATCCGACGCCGTTCCGGGTGGCGAACTACAACACGTTCGACGTCCAAGTTGGCACGACGCTCTCGCAGGTGGGCATCCGCTACCTCAAGGGCCTGCAGGTCACGCTTGGTGTGAACAACCTGACGAACAAGTTCCCGCCGCGGATTCCGTCCGAGGGCAACCAGTCGGCTGACATCAACACCTACGACCCGCTCGGTCGCGTGTTGTACGTGCAGGCCAAGTACAAGTTCTGATCGGGAATTCCATTTTTGAACTTACTCTCAGCCGGGCTCCGCAAGGGGCCCGGTTTTTTGTGCCGGGTCGACCGCGTCGCCGCGTCACCGGCTGTTCAACCCGCAGCACGGGTGCGGCGGTTACTTACGCGGTGGCGTGTGATCCGACCGGCGGGCGCCGCTGCAATAGTCTTGCGCGTGCAAGTCCCGCACCTGTTCGCTTGTCCCGTCGCAGGCAGTGACCGTCGCGCCGGCCGATTGTACCTCACACCCTTCAGCCAACCGCTCCCATGATCTCACTTCGTCTGCGCCCCCTCGCCGTGGCGTTTGTTGTCCTGGCTAGTGGTCGCCTGGCGCTGGCGCAGGCCGTGCCCGCCGCCGGCGAAGCTCCGGATAAGCTCGAACCGTTTGTGGTCACGGGTTCGTACATTCCCACGACCGAGACGGCGGTCGAAGCGGGCCCTTCGCCCGTGGTGCGGATCGACCGGAAACAGATCGCGGAGACCGGCCTCACGAATACCGCCGAATTGCTGCAGTCCATCACCGTCTCCAACGCGAACGCGGTGCCGATCTCCAACAACTCCACCGGCTTCACCCCCGCCGCGAGCTCGATCTCCCTGCGCGGCCTCGGACCCGAGGCCACGCTGGTTTTGATCAACGGCCGGCGCGTGGCGGCCTACCCGGTCGGAGCCGGGGGCAGCACCGCGTTCGTCGATCTCAACTCGATTCCGCTTTCCGCCATCGAGAGCATCGAGGTGCTCAAGGATGGTGCGTCGTCCATCTATGGGGCCGACGCCGTCGCGGGCGTCATCAACGTGAAGCTGCGCCGCGGTCTCGATGGCTCCGAGGTGTTCTCGAGCTACGGCAACACGACGCACCAGGATTCCTCCGAAGTCGTGGCGAGCGTCGCGACCGGGGCGGTCAACGACAAGGTGACGCTGCTCGCCGGCGCCAACTACTACCAGCGGCAGAGCATCCTGCACCGCGACCGCGCGTACTCGGCGATCGCGCCGCGGCTGAGCGAGAACTCGAGCCCGATGAATTTCGAGCTGACCCGCTTCTCCGTCGCCAACGCGCTCGGGCAGCCCTTGCAGGCCGCGATTCCCGGCGTCGGCCCCGCCGCGATTTTCTTCTTCGCCCAATCGGGCGCCGATGCCGCCAACAACGGCACGAAACCCGCCTCGGCCTACACCTTTTCGCCCGACCGGAGTTCAACCTACAATCCGAACGACGCGGCCATGACGTATCCGGAGATCGAGCGCCTGGGCGGGTTCGCGTCGGCCGAGCGCAAACTCTTCGGCACCGACAACGTGAAGGGCTATGTCGACCTGTCCTACCAGAACGTCCGCACCGAATATCACCTCGCCCCGACGCCCACCGGAGACTTCACCGCGCTCGGGCAGACCGAACTGATCATCCCGGCGCGCACGGCCAACCCGATCCTCACGCTGGTGAATCCGTTCCTCGGCTTTGTCGTGCAGGTGCCGGCCGGCTTCGCGGTGCCGCCGGGCTCGTTCCCGGGACCGGGCACGCAGTTCGTCAACGGCACCGCCCAGCGGCTCGCGGCACCGGGCGCGTTCAACCCCAACAATCCTTTCAATCAGGACATCGCCGACGGCTCCCGCGGGCGGCTCACGGAATTCGGCAACCGGATCATCCGGAACCGCACGGACGCGTTCATGACGACCGTGGGCGTGAAGGGCGATAATCTCGCGGGCCGTTGGAACTTCGACGGCTCGTTCAGCTACAGCTCCATCCGCGACGAGACGCGCAACTCGCTCGTTTCGGCCTCGCGGTTCAACGACATCGTCAACGCGAACTCCCCCATCTTCAACCGCGGCAGCAGTTCGTTCATCGGCACCACCACGCCGTATAATCCCTTCGGATACTACCGGAACCGGATCGCGGCGAACGACGCCACCACGAACTACGCGCGCGTGACGGTGAAGGACACCAACGAGTCGACCCTCGCGCAGGTCAGCGCCGTGCTCTCGACCGCCGACCTGCTTAAGTTCCCGCACGGCTCGGTCGGGTTCGCCGTGGGAGTCGATTTCCGCCGCGAGCAGCTCGACCAGGAACCGGACGCGTTTGGCTCCAGCGGCGATCTGATCGGACAGGCCCCGCGCGCGACCACGACCGCCCAGCGCAAGATCGGCGGCATGTTTGCCGAGGCCAAGGTGCCGATGCTGCCGCGACTGGAGGCGACGCTATCGCTGCGCCACGAGCGATTCTATACCAGCGACGACGATGTCACCGTCCCCAAGGCCGGCCTCCGCTGGCAGCCGATCGCCCGGCAGCTCACCGTGCGCGGGAGCTACTCCGAGGGTTTCCGCGAGCCGTCGCTCTTCGAGCGATATTCGACCCCGATCTCGGTGCTCTCCTCGATCCTCGATCCCCGCGACGGCTTCGTCGAACCGGAGCAGCGCGTCACGCTCCGCGGCAACCGCAAGCTCGAGGCGGAGAAGACCGACTACGCCAATCTCGGCTTCATCTGGTCGCCCACGACGCCGCGATTGAAGGGGGCTGACGCTGGGCGCCGACTACTGGCGCATCCATCGCGACGGCACCGTCGAGGCGAATCCGCAGAACACGGTCTTTCGCGCTTTCGGAGCGGTGCCCGGCGGTCTGCAGGACGGCGAGGCGGTTTTTCTTTCGGCGAGCGGCGCGATCAGTGTCGTCGACGCGGTCTTCTTCAACGTCGGCCGCACGCGGGTCGCCGGCTGGGACTTCAGCGGCGCCTACCAGTTGCCGACCGACCGCCTCGGCCGGTGGGAGCTGTCGACGGTGTGGACGCTGATGACGACCTTCGAGCGCGCGGCGCTGCCCGATGCGCCGCTGCGCGACGTGCTGGGCCTCGACTCCACCGGTTCCGGCGAGAACGGGTATCTCAAGCTGAAAGGCCGGGTGTCGCTGAACTGGTCGTACAAGGGTTTCAGCGTGTACACCCAGGGTTTTTATACGGACGGGTTTGCCGATGCCGACGCGAACGGCGTCGCGCGCCAGGTGAACGACCGCTTCCTGATCAACACTCAGGTGGGTTACTCGTTCCGCGGCGACCACGGCCGGTTCCTGCGCGACACGCGGGTGAACGTCGGCGTGCGCAATCTCTTCGACTGGGATCCG
Source organism: Opitutaceae bacterium (assembly GCA_040381375.1). Classification (GTDB taxonomy): domain Bacteria; phylum Verrucomicrobiota; class Verrucomicrobiia; order Opitutales; family Opitutaceae; genus ER46. The sequence continues at coordinate 306 of JBEIHL010000091.1, read as the reverse complement.
CCCCGCTCCCTCGGCGGCGGCACCAATGCCAGCGGGTATCCAGGATACCTCTACACCGCGGAGAACCAATTCTGGTACGTGTCGGTGAGTCGGAAGCTGTGAGCGCGCCAGGGGCGCGCTCAGGGTAAGGTTCTAGGTGTACGGTGTAATACCAATCTCCCTTCCGATTTAGACTCTCAAGAGACAGAAATACCAAACCACAGATTTCACAGATCACACAGATGACCGGCAGGTTCTGTCTATCTGGGTCCATCTGTGTGATCTGTGGTCAAAGTCCAAAAGCTTGGGGCTATCGGTATAAGGTGG
>JBEIHL010000090.1:0-8079 GCA_040381375.1 Opitutaceae bacterium | reverse complement strand
GGGCCAGTGGTATTTTCCGACTTACGGAGCGATTCACACCGGGCGGGAGTTCGGTCTCGATTACGACTACGAGGTGAAATACCGCGACCTCCGCGCCCGGTTCGCCGCCGATCCTTCGGGACGCAATTGGGTGCTCCTGCCGCCGGTGCCGTTCGATCCGCTGGAGAACTGCTACCCCGGCGAAACGTTCCGACCGCGCGCCCCCGACTGGCAACGTCGCCACTTCCTGGGTACGGACCAGATCAACCGCGATATCCTCTCCCGGCTGGTCTACGGTTTCCGCAACGCCCTCATCTTCGCCGTGGCGTTCATCCTGCTGACCTACGCCATCGGCATCTCCGTCGGCTGCCTGATGGGCTACTTCGGCGGCTGGTTCGATCTGCTCGTGCAACGGCTGATCGAGATCTGGTCGAACATCCCGTTTCTTTTCGTCGTGATCATCATCGCCTCGATCGTGCCTGCGGGCATCGGCGTGAATCTGGGCGTGCTGCTCTTCATCGTCGTGCTGTTTTCCTGGACGGGGATGACCTACTACATGCGGTCGGCCACTTACCGGGAGAAGGCGCGCGACTACGTGCACGCGGCGCAGGTGCTCGGTGCCGGGACGCCTCGCATTATTTTCCGCCACATTCTTCCGAACGTGCTCTCGACGATCGTCACGTTCATCCCGTTCACCATCGCCAGCTCGATCAGCGCGCTGACCGCCCTCGACTTCCTCGGCTTCGGCCTGCCGCCCCCGACGCCAAGCTGGGGTGAACTGCTCCGCCAGGGCACGTCGAACCTTCAATCGCCTTGGATCGTGGCGTCCGCCTTCTCCGCCCTCGTCATCGTCCTCGTCCTCGTCACCTTCGTCGGCGAAGCGATCCGCGAGGCATTTGATCCGAAGAAATTCACGACTTATCAGTAAGACCGCCATGTCCACTCCTTTCTCCCTCCGCCTTTCGTTTCTGCTTTCCTGCCTGGCGCTGCTCGTCGGTTGCGGGAAGCCAACCGCCTCGTCGACCGGCACGCCCACCGCCGCCGCGCCGGCCAGCGGTGGGATGGAGGCCGAGCTCGCCAAGACGATCAAGGAACAGTCCAACTTCTACGTCTTCAAGACCCCGGCCGATCTCCCCGCCGGCCTGAAATGGGAAAACGGCGCCGACCTGCCCGAGTTCGCCAACCCCAACGCGAAAAAGGGCGGCACGTTCAACTACTTCATCTCCGATTTCCCGCGTACCATCCGCACGATCGGCCCCGACGCCACCGGCGGCATTCGCCCTTACCTGCTCGACTACGTCGAACCCGGCTTCATCAACCCTCACCCGAACGTGGCGGGCGGCGCGTATCCGGGACTCCTGACCGAGTGGGCGGTTGGGCCCGACGGCCGGACCGTTTATTATCGCATCGATCCGAAGGCCCGCTGGTCCGACGGCAAGCCGCTCACGACCGACGACGTGGTGTTCACGCTCTATTTCATGCGCAGCCCGCACCTGAATGAGCCGTGGTACAATGATTTCTTCGAAAAGAATTACCGGCAGCTCATCGTCTTCGACAAGCTGACCTTCGCGACGGTCCATCCCGACAAAAAGCCCGACCTCGCGGTGCGCTTCGGTGGGTTCGTGCCGTATCCGCGCCACGCGCACGCGGACTTCGGCGCGGGCTGGCTCGAACGTTTCCAGTGGCGCGAACTCCCGAAGCTCGGCGCGTACGTGCTGCGCGACAAGGACATTGAAAAAGGCCGCTCCGTCACGCTCACCCGCGTCAAAGACTGGTGGGCGGCCGACAAACGTTTCTTCCGCGGCCGCTTCAATCCCGACCGCTACCATCTCGAGGTGATTCGCGATTCGGACAAGGCCGCCGAAGCGTTTGCCCGCGGCGACATCGATACGTTCGGCCTCGGCCTGCCGAAGTATTGGTACGAGACGATCCCCGACACGCATCCGGAAGTCGCGGCCGGCCGGCTGATCAAGTTCAAGTTCTTCAATCAGACTCCGCGCCCGGACTGGGGCCTCTGGATCAACAGCTCCAAACCGGGACTCAACAACCGGGACGTTCGCAACGGCATTCATCACGCCAGCAACATCGAGCTGGTGTGCACGCAGTTCTTCCGCGGCGACGCGGTGCAAATGCAGACGCGTTCCGATGGCTACGGCTGGCGGATGCACCCGACGATCACGGCGCGGCCGTTCGATCCGGTTAAGGCGCGCGCCTTTTTCGCCAAGGCCGGATACACCACGCAGGGCCCGGACGGCGTGCTGACCAACGCGTCCGGTCAGCGGCTTTCGTTCACCATCACCGCCGCCGGCCAGGCGCTGCGGGACATGCTGCCGATCCTGAAACAGGAGGCGCTGAAGGCCGGCCTCGAGTTCAACCTCGAGATCCTCGACAGCACCACCGGCTGGAAAAAAATCCAGGAGAAGAACCACGACATCGCCCTCGCGGCCCTGTCCCGCTCCGTCGAACTTTACCCGCGCTACTGGGAAATGTACCACGGCAGCAACGCGTACACCGACGCGTACAGCAAGGACGGCAAGACGATCGCCGTCGCCACCGGCACAGTCGCGAACACCCAGCCGAAGCAAGTCGCGGTGCAGACGAACAACATGACGATGACGTTCATTCCCGAACTGGACCGCCTCATCGAAGCCTACGACAAGGCCGAGACGCTCGAGGACATCAAGCGTCTCGCCGCGCAAATCGAGCAGATCATTCATGATGACGCCTCGTGGGTGAACGGCTGGCAGCGTCCGTTCTACCGCGGCGGCTACTGGCGCTACGTGAAGTGGCCCGAGGGCTTCAACGTCGCGCAGAGCCGCGACTACGAGGAGTTCTTCGTCCACTGGATCGACACGGACGAAAAGAAGGAGGTAGAAGCCGCCCGTCGCGCGGGCCGCACCTACCCGACCACCGGCGTCCAGGTCTTCGACCAGTTCAAGACCAAGTAACCCACCGTGGCCGCTCCCGCCGCCGCATCCGCCCCGTCGGATGCCATTCTCGAAGTTCGCGATTTGGTCACGACCTTCGACACCGACGCCGGCCGGCTCACGGCCGTCGACGGCGTCAGCTTCACCGTGCGCCGCGGCCGCACGCTGGGCATCGTCGGCGAATCGGGCTGCGGCAAAAGCGTCACCGCCCTTTCCATCATGCGGCTCCTGCCGCAACCGATGGGAAGAATCGCGGGCGGGAAGATTCTGTTCGACGGACGCGACCTGACCACGCTCGCGCCCGACGCCATGCATGAAGTGCGCGGTGGACGCATCGGGATGATCTTTCAGGAGCCGATGACCGCGCTGAATCCGGTCCATTCGATCGGCCGGCAATTGAGCGAGGTGTTCCTGCTCCATCGCACGAAGGACAAGGCCGAGGCCTGGCGCCGCAGCACGGCCATGCTGCGCAAGGTGGGCATTCCGGAACCCGACGTCCGGATGAACGAATATCCGCACCAGCTTTCCGGCGGCATGCGCCAGCGCATCGTCATCGCCATGGCGCTCGCGTGCGAACCGTCCGTCGTGATCGCCGATGAACCCACCACGGCCCTCGACGTCACCGTGCAGGCGCAGATCCTCGAACTGATGCAGGGCCTCCAGCGCGAGCTGGGCATGGCGATCATCCTCATTACCCACGACCTCGGCGTCATCGCGGAGACGTGCAACGACGTCGTCGTGATGTACGCCGGCCGCATTGCCGAAGCCGGACCGGTGCAGGACATTTTCTCGCGTCCCAGCCATCCTTATACGCGCGGCCTGCTCGACTCGATTCCGACCCTGGACAAGCCGCGCAAGACCCGGCTGAACGTGATCGAGGGCATGGTGCCGGGGTTGAAGGATCTGCCCGCCGGCTGCCGTTTTCAAAACCGCTGTCCTTACCGGATCGACCTCTGCGCCACCCAGCCCCCGCTCGAAGAGGTCTCTTCCGGTCACGAAACTGCCTGCCACCGCTGGCGCGAACTTCTGCGCCGTTGAACGCCACCGTGGACCACGTCACTCCCGCCGCCCCCCTGCTCGAATTGCGCGATGTGCGCATGCATTTTCCCGTGCGTGCCGGCCTGTTTTTGCGTGCCCGGCGCACGCTCAAGGCGGTCGACGGCGTCTCGCTCACGCTGCAGCCCGGCGAAACGCTCGGTCTCGTCGGTGAGTCGGGTTGCGGCAAATCGACGCTCGGAAAGTGCATCGTGCGGCTCCACCAGCCGACCGCGGGACAGATCATTTTCGAAGGCACGGATCTTGCCCCGCTCGGATCACGCGCGCTGAAGCCGCACCGACGTCACCTGCAGATGGTGTTTCAAGATCCGGTCGAGTCGCTGAACGCCCGCCACACCGTGGGCGAAATCATCGGTGAACCGCTCGACATTCATGCGCTGGGCGATCGCGGCGCCCGCCGCCGCCAGGTCCTCGCGCTGCTCGACCAGGTGGGCCTGCCGGCGGGCGCCGCGGATCGCTACCCGTTCGAGTTTTCCGGCGGCCAGCGCCAGCGCATCGGCATCGCCCGCGCTCTCGCGTTGAACCCCCGTCTGCTGGTCTGCGACGAGCCGGTGTCGGCGCTCGACGTCTCGATTCAGAGCCAGGCGCTCAATCTATTCCTCGATCTGCAGCGCGAGCTGAAGCTCAGCTACCTCTTCATCGCCCACAATCTCGCGGTGGTGAAGCACGTGTCCGACCGGGTCGCGATCATGTACCTCGGCCGCATCGTGGAAGTGGCGCCGGCCGACGACATCTACCGCGCGCCCAAGCACCCTTACACGCGCGCGCTGCGCTCGGCCATTCCGCGCCCCGACCCGAACGGTCGTCGGGAGCGAATCGTACTGCAAGGCGACGTGCCCTCCCCGATCGATCCGCCGTCCGGGTGCGCCTTTCACCCGCGATGCCCGTTCGCCACCGATCGCTGCCGGATCGAGGCACCGCAACTCCGCCCGACTCCCGAGAACCCGGCGCACACGGTCTCCTGCCACTATGATCTGCCGGGCTGAGCATTAACCACGAAACACACGAAATACACGAAAGGGGCGTGAACCTTTTCGTGGGTTTCGTGTGTTTCGTGGTTGATCAGTTTGCTGCCTTCTTGGCTGCGTTCTTCTTCCTTCCGCCCCCCTCGCCCGCGCGGCCGGCGGCGGCTTCCGTTACGCGGGCTTCCTGCGCCTTCAGCCAGGTCTCGTAGCCCTTGCCGCGATTGCCGACATACTTGTAGGTATCGAAGATCGCCGCGTTGCCCAACGCCCGGGGATCTTTCTCCTCCGCGAGCATCGCCAGCATCCGGCTGCGCATCTCCACCAGAGTCTTCGCCTGCGTGAGATCGGCCGCAAGATTCACGACCCCCTCGGGATCGCGCCGCAAGTCGTAGAGTTCCTCCACGGCCCGCTTGCCGAGCGACAGGTCGTAGTAGTGGCCGCCGAGCGCCTTGATCACTTCCTTCGTCGGGCTGGGATCGACGTTGCCGAAATCCGTCTCCGGATTTCCGGCGGGCCAGCGGTCCGGATGAAAATTGTGCACGTAGAGAAAATCCTTCGTCCGCAACGCCCGCACCGGATAACCGAGGTCGTTCGGCCGCCCGATGTCGTGACGCTCCTTGCCGGCCAGCATGGTGTCGCGGTTTTCAATCCAGCCCGACTGCCCCGAGCGCAGGATTCCCGCGAGGCTGCGGCCCGTCATCTGCGCGTGCGGCGCGACCCCCGCCAGCTCCAGATACGTCGGGGCCAGGTCGCGCACGTTAATAAAATCCTCCACCACCCGTCCGGACTTGATCCCCTTCCCCCAGCGCATCGCCATCGGCAGGCGGAAACCGTCTTCGTGGATCTGTCCCTTCACGTACGGAAAGGGCATGCCGTGATCCGACGTGACAATCACGAGGGTGTTTTCGAGTTCGCCGGCCGCTTCAAGCAGCGCCAGCACGCGGCCAATGTGCGCGTCGGCCCACTCGACCTCGATGGCGTAGTCCGCGAGATCGCCCCGCACCGCCGGTGTATCCGGAAGATAGGACGGCACCTTCACGTCGGCGAGGTTCTTGCCGAGCCGCACGCCGGAGTTCAGTTCGTAGGCCCGATGCGGCTCGTTGAAACCCATCCAAAAGGAAAACGGTTTCCCCTTCGGTCGCTGCTGCAGGAACGCCTCGAAGTTTTTCGCGTAGTCGTTGCGACCGATCCCCGCCGTGGGCGGGCTGCTGCGGTGTTCGTCAAACGAAGGACCCGCCGGGTTGCGCGTGCGATTCGCCAGCGTCTTGAAATCGCCGGGGCCCCAACCCTTGCCGGTGAGGCCGACGGTATAGCCGGCTTTTTCGAGCAGATCCGGGTACACCTCGAAGTTCGCGGGGAAATAGCCGTTGTGCGACACCGCTTCCTCCAACTGCCACGAGTTTCGTCCCGTCAGGATGCTCGCGCGACACGGACTGCATTTCGGATTCGAGGTGAACGCGTGCTTGAACAGCACCCCTTCGCGCGCGATGCGGTCGAAGTTCGGCGTCTTTACCCAGGTCGAGCCATAAGCCCCCGCATGCTGCCAGCCCCAATCATCGAAGATGACGAAAAGGATGTTCGGTCGCGGGGTGTCGGCGGCCCGGAGCGCGGCGGCCAACAGAGTGAAGAGGGCGAGAGCGAGAACAGAGCGGAGACGGAGCATGGGGAGAGGATGCGGGGCAGATCAGATGGCGCCAAGGGAGACGGACGCAATGTCCGTTCGGAAGTACCAAGCCAATTCCACACTCCGGCGCGACGGGCCCACGTCATCTGATGGATGACAAAACCGGTCCGCGCGGGGCGGACGCGGTTCGCAACGGAGGCCGGCGCTATTTCCCCGCCTTGGTCTTCTTGGGGGCCGGCACGACGAGCACCGGACACGGCGCGTGCTTGAGCACGCCGTTGGTGGTGCTTCCGACCACGAGATTGTAGACCGCTCCATGGCCGTGGGAGCCGACGACGATGACGTCCGCCTTCAGCCGCTTGGCCTGCGCCAGCACCTGCGCCACCGGGAAGCCCTGTTCACACACCGAGTCGACCTTGAGTCCGCGCAGCGTCGGACTCTTCTGCAGCCGGTGCAGGTGGCGCCGCCCGATGTGCTCGAGTTCATCGGTCATCTGCAATGCTTCGCCCACGAGCGGGGCGAGATCCGTGACGACGGCGGGTGGCTGCACCACGTGCAGCAAGACCAGCCGGGCTTTGGTCAGACGGGCCAGCCGGGCAGCCTCGGCCAGGACGTAGCGGCTGACGGTCGAAAAATCGACGGGAACGAGGATGGTCTTCATGGCGGGGACGGGGTTAAGGAAGCGGGATTCTCTGACGCCTAAGCTGGGCAAACAGTAGCCGAACCAGTGACCCGACGCTAGGCGTTCGTTGCGTTACACTGGGCGGAAATTGGGTGGGCGCGCTCCCGCAATCGCGTCGGGCCTTCAGCCCACCAGAAGGAGTCCTCCACCGAGAGCCGCCGCGACGCCGAAGCCGATCGCCACGCGCCGGAGCAGTCCCCGGTCTCCGAGCATCGCAACGACGCCGGTCTTGAACGCGAGGTTGGCCAGCGCCGCGACCATGATCAGCCGCCAGCCCGTCGCCGGGGCGACCTCGCCCGTGCTCACCAACTGCGCGATCGAAAGCGTGATGGCGTCCATGTCGGTCAGACCGGAAAGGACCGCCGCCACATAGAGCCCCCGGTCGCCAAACGCCGCGTTGGCCGCCGCGACGGCCAGCAGCACGACCGCGTACAGCAGGCCGAAGAGCAGCGCCGAGCGCAGTTCGGTGGGATTTCCCTGCTCGGGCAACGGACCCGCCCGGCCATCCGGCCGGCGCAGGTTGCTCCAGCCGAGCAGCACCAGGACCAGAAACATCGACAGCAGCGGCAGTGACGCCGTTCGCAGGAAGGCCGGGGCGGTCGCGCTGATCAGAATGCCGACGCGGAGAAATACGATGGCAGAAGCGACGAGAATCACAAACGCGGAGAGCTGCGCCGATCCGGGCACCTGAGCGCTGCGGCGGGCGACGCTCACGGTCGTCGCGGTGCTCGAGATCAGTCCCCCCAACACGCCGGCCGCCCACGCGCCGGCCCGCACGCCCAGCAGCTTGTAGGCAACGTATCCGGAGAGGCTGATACCGACGATCAGCACGACCATGAGCCAGAT
>JBEIHL010000089.1:0-8140 GCA_040381375.1 Opitutaceae bacterium | reverse complement strand
TTCTCGATCGTCGACACGGCGGCGGGCGTGGGCGCGTTTCCGCTGGAGCCGGGGAGCAAGGACGCCGCCATCGTGCGGCCGCTGCCGCCGGGATCCTTCACCGCGCATGTCGGCAGCAGCGATGGCCGGGGCGGCGTCGCTCTGGTGGAGGTGTACGACGCGCGGGGTGGCGACACGGCGGGCCGGATCATCAATCTCTCCACGCGCGGCTATGTCGGCACCGGTCAGAATATTCTCATTGCCGGTGTCGTCGTGGGCGGCAGCGGCAACCTGCGCCTGCTGGTGCGGGGCATCGGTCCCAGTCTGGCGCAGTTCGGCGTGCCGGCGGTTATGGAGCGACCGCGACTCGAACTTTTCCGCGGTCAGATCCCGCTCGGCGTGAACACGGGCTGGAGCGCAAACGGCGTCGGCGCGGACCTCGCCGCCGCGGCGTCGGCGGTGGCGGCGTTTCCACTCGCCTTGGGCAGCGCGGATGCCGCGCTTGTTTTCGATGCCCAGCCCGGAGACTACACCGTGCAGATTTCCGGCGTGGGTGGAACGACCGGTGAAGCCATGGTGGAAGTCTATTTGCTGCCCTGAACGCTGCCGGCCGGGTTGGGCCGGCAACGGGCGCGTTCTGGCACTTGGAGTGCCCGGGCCGCGTGGGCCGGGAAACTGCTTGCCACGGTACCTGTACCGCCGACACTGCGACCGCTTACGAGCGCGCATTTGATACCAAGCCAACCACGCGGGTAACACACCCGCTTTACCCGGACTACATGGACGACAACGCTCCCAAGGAGAATCCGCCTGCGGATTTCAACAAACTCGATTTGAGCCAGCTTCAGGGCTTCAGCTTCGGCACGCAGTGGACCCAGGAGAAGCCGTCCACAGGCGACCGTCGCGACCGTGAAGGCGGCGGTGATCGTCCGCGTCGCGAAGATCGCCGTGATGGCCCGGGAGGCATGGCCGATCGGCGTGACCGCCGGGCTTTCCGGCGTCCGGCGGGTGGCCCCGGCGATCAACCGGGTGCAGCTCCAGCCAATCCTGCGGCCGGTGGCCCGGGCGGCGATCGCCGTCCCCGGCACGAAGGTGGCGGCGGAGGCGAATTTCGCGGTGGTCCGCGGCGCGAGGGCGGTTTCAGCGGTGGTGGCGACCGCGGTTCCCGTTTCCAGCCGGGCGGGCAGGGCGGACCGGGCGGTCAGGGCGGCTACGGAGGTCGCGGCTCGTTTCAAGAGCGCGGGCCGTACGACAGTCCTTATTACAGTGTCACGTTCTATCCGGAGGACACCAGTTTCAACACGCTGGTACAGACGGTCCGGAAATCCTGCCGCACCGTTGAGTTGTTCGAGATCGCGCGCACTGTCGTGGCCAAGCCCGACCGTTTCGTCGTCGTGATCGCCCCCAAGCCGCCGGGTGATTCCGGCCCGGGCGGTGGTTCCAGGTCGCCCGCCACTGGCGAAGCTGGCGCGGCCGCCGCGGTCAAACCGCCGCGCCCGATGTTCCATATCGCCGTGCCTGACGGGCTGCCGTTCGAGAGTGATGAAGCGGCTGTCGCCCACGTGATGAGCCGGCACCTCGACAAGTTCTTCGACACGGCCGAGGTCGAAGTCGACCCGCCGAAGGGAAACTTCCAGGTCATCAACCGCTGCGGCATCACCGGCGAGTTGCTCGGGCCGCCGAATTATCACCGTTACAACCAGATTGTGCAGCAGCACTACGCGGCCAAGGTCGCGTCCCGCGTCGGCTTCGAGGCCTTCCGCAGCCGGATCGAAACCGTCCGTGACCCCGAGGTCGTGAACCAGTGGCTGGCCAAGATGAAGAAGACCACGCGCTTCACCTGGAAGCTCGCCTTGCCCGGTGCGCAGCCGGCGGCGCCCGTGGCACCCGCAGCGCCGGTGGTTGAGGCGGCGGCCCCCGCGCCCGAAGGCGAGGCCGTCGCTCCGGTTGAGACCCCGCCGGCCGAAGCGCCCGCCCTCTCCACGACGCCGACCTTCGACACACTCGAGGATGCGCGGCTCTACCTGCTCACCCAGGCGCGCGACAAGGTGGCCCGCACTTCGGAGACCGCCCGTTTCCACGGCAAGGTCGTCGAGACGATTCCCCCCGGGGAGATCCGGCGCGCCATCGACGGCGCCCTCGAGCGTCAGCGTCGTTTCCCGCTGGATACAGCCAACGCCCTGCGCGGCCGCCTGCGCCGTGAGCATCTCACGATTTTCAAAAAGGGCTCCAAGGGCGTCTCCTACGTTTGCGCGGTGAAGCGGAAATTCCGCGTGCCGGGCCAGACGTTCTCCGACAGCATCGGCGCGCTGATCTCGTTCATCGAGGGCAACGCGATGGTGCGGGCCGGCGAACTTCCGACGAAGTTCCTCGGCATCGCGATGGTGCCGGCTCCGCGTCCGGCCGACGCCGCCCCCGCCACCGAAGCGCCGGCCGCTCCCGCGGCCGAGGCGCCGAAACCGGAACCGACCCTATCAATCGACGACCGCGCCCGGATCTCACGTCTGCAGGGTGACCTGATGTGGCTCGTGCGCGAAGGCTACGTGACCGAGTTCATCGACGGACGTCTCTTCGCGCCGCCCCCGGTAGTCGAGGCGCGCAAGAAGGAGATCGAGAGCGAGGAGCACGATCCCGAAAACTTCCCCGAGGCTCCCGCTCCCGAGGCAACCGCTCCCGCCTCACCCGAGGCAACCGCTCCCGAGTCGGCTGAGCCGGTCGCGCAGGCTGAACCGCCGGCGGTGGCCGAATCGCCCGCGGCGGAAACACCCGCTGAGCTCCCTGCTCCGACCGAACCGGCGACCGGAGAAAAGCCGATCGATCCGACCGCGCCGGCCGCCGGCGTCTGATAGTCCGAAGCCGAGCGCCCGCTGAACCGGGCGCTTCGGCGTCCGGCTTCCGCGCCGCCGCGGGCGGTATTCAGAACTCCGCTACGGGCGCAGCTTCACCGTGTGCCGCTCGTCGGCGGTGATGCCGAGGTCGAGGTGAAGCGTGCCCGCGGGCAGCCAGGCGGCGATTTTGTCCGGCCACTCCACCGCCAGACACCAGGGCGGAATCATGAAGTCGCTCAGCAGCAGGTCCTCGACCTCGCGGGCACTGCCGATGCGATAGGCGTCGAGGTGCAGCAGGTTGGTCCGGCCACGGTGCAGGGTGAAGATGTTGAAGGTCGGACTCGTCACGCCTTCGCTGATCCCGAGCCCGCGGGCCAGTCCCTGGACGAAGGTGGTCTTGCCGACGCCCAAGTCGCCATGCAGGGCGAGCGTGGACTCGGGCGGAAGCGCCGCGGCGAGCGCCGCGGCCAGCGTGTGCGTTTCCTCCGCTGACGCGGTCGTTACGCCGGCCCGCAGGCGTGCGAGGATCGCGGGTTCGGGCGGCATCACCGGAGGTGCTCGTAACCGTGGTAGTCGGCCAAGCGGATTGCGCCCGGGATCGATTCGCCGTTCGCCGCGAAGCGGCCAATGCAGTTAAGCGGGGTGCGGGGAAACGCCCGTCTCCACGCGGCCTCGAGGACGGTGCGGTCGGCACCGTGCGCCACGGCCAGCACGAGTTCGTAGTCTTCACCGTCGGTCAGCGCCGCCCGAAGGTCCGCGCCGGAGCGGCGGGGCAGCGAGGCCGGATCCAACGCGGGAAACGACTTCGGCGGGGTGAGCGCGTGCAGGTCCTTGGCGAGCCCGTCGCTGACGTCCATCATGGCGCGCACCTCAGGTCGGCCGGCGAGCCACGCGCCCTCCGCGAGCCGCGGCGTGAACCGGAAGTGATGTCCGGTCGCCAGACTCCGGCCCAGTCGGCCCGTGACAAAGATCCAGTCGCCCGCCCGCGCGCCCGTCCGCGTGAGCACCCGCCGGCCCGAAGCTTCGCCGAGCAGCGTGAGGCTGGCGGCCATGATGCCGTCGGCCTGCGTGATATCTCCGCCCACAATCGGCACGTCGTAATGGCGGGCGCACGCGGCGAGCCCGCGGTAGAAGGCTTCCAGCCAGGCTTGCCGGACGCGACCGTCGAGGGTGAGGGCAAGCACCGCGGCGGTGGGACGACCGCCCATGGCCGCGAGGTCGCTGAGGTTGCGCTTCAGCAGCTTCGCGCCGACCGCCCGCGGCGCCACGCTGGCATCGAAATGACGGCCGAACACCACGGGATCCACCGTGATGAGCTGGCGTCCGCGCGAGGCCGGGAGCACCGCGCAATCGTCACCAATGCCAAAAGGCGCCTGCGGCGACGCTTGGCCGAGCCAGCGCCGGATCGACCGGATCAGGCGTTCCTCGCCCCAGGCGGCTACGGATGCGGCGGGTTGGGCGGTGAAAGGGTGCACGCGATCAGAGTCCGACGCCGGAGAAGATGAGTACGATCGTGTTCAGGTTGAACAGGGCGTGGGCCACGATCGCCGTGCCAATCTGCCCGGTGCGCTCGTAGGCGAGGGAGAACAGCACTGCTAGCACCGCCAGCGGAGCCAGGCTCGTCAGGCCCTGCAGGGTGCTCCAATTGACGTGCAGGCAGGCGAAGAAAAGCGCTGGCGCCGCGAGGGCGAGCCAGCGCGGGATCCGCGTGCGGAGGAAGCGAAACAGCCCGGCCCGGAAAACAAACTCCTCCGTGAGAGGAGCGATGACCACGGCGAGCATGATCATGACCGCGAGCAGCCAGGGTGAATCCGCGTTGGCGAACATTCCGATCAGATCCTGGCGTTCCACCGGCAGGCCGAAGGTGATCAGCACTTTGTCCCAGACGGCCGCGGTGACGAGCATCACCGGCAGGCACATGAGAAACGTCGCGGCGCCGGCGAGCAGCACGTTGGGGCTCGGGGATGGCGGTCCGGCGTCGGGCGCGGAGCGTGAACGGTAAAACAGCACGCCCGCGAGCATGCCTAACTGGGTGGCCGCGCCGCTGACGACGGTGACGGCGTCGCCCCGGAGATCCAGTTGCCGCAGCGTGAGGCTGGCGGCAGCGCCGAAAAAGAGGCTGCCGCCGATGACAAACAGGATGAAAACGAGGAACTCCGGCACCGACACCTGCCAGGCAGCCAGGAGTGGTCCGGTGAAACGGGCTCTCGCCGCCGGTCCGAGCACCAGCCGCCAGAGCAGCACCAACCCGATGACGGCCAGGGTCAGCTCAAGGGTTGCGACCAGATTCTCGGCGCTCAGCGGCATCCGGGCAGTCCACGCAAAGTTCCGCCGTGCGCAAGGGGAGAGAAGGCGGGAGGTGGTGCGGCGGAACCCGCGGCCCTGGGGGCGAGGACGCAGTTTGGACGCAGACCCTGTCCGGTCCGTTCAGCGTTCGATGATCTTGCCGTGGTCGAAGACGATCCGGCCGCCGACGATCGTAGTCTTCACCCGTCCCTTGAGCGTCTGCCCCGACCACGGCGAGTTGCTCGATTTGCTGAACCCGGTCTTGGCGTCGTAGCGCCACGCTTCGTCGGGGTTGAAGAGACAGATGTCGGCCTCGACTCCGTTGGCCAGCGTGCCGCCCGGCAGGTTGATGAGCTGCGCGGGACGCCGGGTCATCAGGTCGATCACGTATGGCAGCTTGAACCGGCTGCGCCGCACGAGCACATCGAGGGTGACCGGGAGGGCCGTCTCCAGTCCGAGAATACCGTTCGGCGCGTAGTCGAACTCCTTGTCCTTCTCGTAGTCGGTGTGCGGCGCGTGGTCGGTCGCGATGATGTCCAGCGTGCCGTCACGCAGCCCCTCGATCAGCGCGAGGCGGTCGGCCTCGGTGCGCAGCGGCGGGTTCATCTTGTAGTTCGTGTCGTAGGTCGCGAGCGATTCGTCGGTGAGCGCGATGTGATGCGGCGTGGCCTCGGCACTGATGCGCGCGCCGCGCTGCTTGGCGCGGCGGATGACGTCGACGGAGAATTTCGAGGAGATGTGCTGGCAGTGAATGTGCGCGCCGGTGTACTCGGAGAGGATGACGTTGCGGGCGACGATCAGGTCCTCGGCGGCGTTGGGCCAGCCGCGCAACCCGAGGCGCGTCGACATCACGCCCTCGTTCATCACCGCGCCCTGGGTCATCGAGTGGTCCTGGCAGTGATCCATGACCGGCAGGTCGAACATCCGCGCGTACTCGACCGCGCGGCGCATGAGGTCGTTCGACTGCACGCAGTCACCGTCGTCCGTGATCGCCACCACGCCGGCGCGCTTGAGCGAACCGATCGGCGCGAGGGCCTGGCCCTTCATGCCGACGGTGATGCAGCCGGTGGGCAACACCCGGATGACGGCGTCGCGGGCGACGACGTCCTTGATGAGCTGGATGGTGCCGGCGTTGTCCGCAACCGGCGAGGTGTTGGGCATGCAGACCACGGTGGTGAAACCGCCCGCCGCCCCGGCGCGCGAGCCGGTGCTGATGGTCTCCTTGTGCGTCTGGCCGGGCTCGCGGAAGTGCACATGCACGTCGACGAGACCTGGGCAGGCGACGAGTCCGGTGCCGTCGATGATCTTCGCCCGCTTCTTCGCCGCGATGGGCAACGAGTCGACAATCCGGCCATCGTGGACGAACAGGTCGCCGATGGCGTCGCGTTTGGCCGCGGGGTCGATGATGCGGGCGCGGTTGATCCAGAGGGAAGGCATAGGAGGAAAAGTATCAAGTATCAGGTCACAAGTGACAGGACAGGTGCGGCCTCGATTCTTGTTACTTGGGACGTGTTACCTGGAACTTGGAATTTGCCCCTTCGTCACCCGGGGCGACGACCGACTCCGGTTGTCCGCCGGAGCAGAGGTAAAGCACCGCCATGCGCACCGCGATGCCGTTGGTCACCTGCTCCAGGATCACGCTGCGATCGCCGTCGGCGAGCTCGCTGTCGATCTCCACGCCGCGGTTGATCGGGCCCGGGTGCATGATGATCGCCTTGGGGTTGAGCCAGGAGGCGCGGGTCTTGTTGAGGCCGAACATGCTCGTGTACTCGCCGAGCGAAGGGAAGAGCCCCGCGACCTGCCGCTCGTGCTGTATCCGCAGGAGCATCACAACCTCGGCGTCGGCGAGCGCCGACTTCAGGTCGTGCGACACCTTGACGCCCATGGCGGTGAACCAGTCCGGCACAAGCGTGGAGGGGCCGACCAGCGTGACCGCGGCGCCCATCTTCGTCAGGGCGTGGATGTTGGAGCGGGCCACGCGGCTGAACAGGATGTCGCCGAGAATGACGACCTTGCGATTGCGCAGGCTGCCGAGGTGTTCCCGCATCGTGAAGGTGTCGAGCAGACCCTGCGTTGGATGCTCGTGGGCGCCGTCGCCGGCGTTGATGACGGGAATGCCCAGGATGCGTGAGAGGTACAGCGGCGACCCGGCGGCGGCGTGCCGGATGACGATCATGTCGGCCTGCAGGGCCTCGATGTTCTCGGCGGTGTCGCGCAGCGTCTCGCCCTTGGTCGTGCTGCTGCTGGCGCCGTCGAGGGAGATGACGTCGGCGCTCAGTCGCTTGGCGGCCATGTCGAACGCCATGCGGGTGCGCGTGCTCGGTTCGAGGAAGAGGTTGACGATCGTCTTGCCGCGGAGGGCGGGCACCTTGCGGACGCTGCGGCTGAGCGTGCGCTTGAAGGCGACGGCGGTCGCGTGAATCTGTTCGATCTCTTCGAGCGATAGTTCCTCGAGGGTCAGAAGGTGGCGGCGGGTCCAGGGCACGGGAAGGTCGATTTACGTCGAGTTTGAGGCGCTATGAGTTGGGGCGGGCGCTCCGGGCAGGGGCCGCGGATTCAATGCGGATCGAGTCGCGGCGATCGGAGAGGGGGTCGAGCGTGACCCGCACCTTCCTCGTCTCGGCAATCACGAGATCGAGGCCGACGAAATCGGCGGCCACCGGCAGGCGACGGCCGCCGCGGTCGACGAGGATGGCGAGTTCCACTTTGTTCGGCCGACCGTGATCGAAGAGCTCGTCGAGGGCGGCCTTCACCGTGCGCCCGGAAAACAGCACATCGTCGACCAGGACGACGACGGCGTCGTCGATGCCTTCAGCGGGGAGCTCGGTGCGCCCCAGGCCACGCGCGGGGCGCAGTCGCAGGTCGTCGCGGAACATCGTGATGTCCAAGGAGCCGACGGGGACCGGGCGGCCCTCGATCTGGGCCATGCCTGCTGACGTGCGCAACACATAGAAGTCGAGCAGTGTTAGATAGTTGTCGATCGCCTTCGATACTTTGGCTTCAGGCGTTGCGCCATGTCTGACAGGTTTGGCCTGTCGACCTGGGAC
>JBEIHL010000088.1:0-8145 GCA_040381375.1 Opitutaceae bacterium | reverse complement strand
TTCCGTGTCCTCCGTGTGTTCCGTGGGCAAATTATTCTCCGCCCTCCGGCCCAGGTACCGCAGGAATTTCACCCCCACCCTCATCACCACTTTACCTCCAGCCGCAGGCCGGGTGCGGCGACGAGGTCGAGCGCCCGGCGAAAACGGAGTGCGTCGAAAAATTCCGGCAGCGTAAACCCCACCGCCGGCACCGCCGCGTCGACCGACTCCAGCCGCACGCGGGCCAACGCGCCCACCGACTCCCGCCCGAGCGCCAGCGCAAAGGCAAAGGTCCGCTCGCTGGCCGCATTTCGCTCGAGCAGCCAGGTCCCCCGCTCCTCGCCTCCGCATACGAGTACGCGGGTCGCATCCGACAGCAGCGCCGCCTGCAGCGCGTGCGCGGGCAAATGCAGCCGGCCGGTCAGCGGAAAAAATTCCCGCACCGGAAGCTGACGCCCGATCAGCGCCTGCTGCACTGCGCTGGGGTGGATCGACGTCTGGAAAAGCGTCGGGCTCGCCGCCGGAAAGCTGTCGAGGTAGCCTTCGAGCGCGCGGGTTTCGGCGTAGCCCGAAGCGTACACGAGGGCGTGGTCGGTTCCAGGCCCCAATTCCTCCAGGGCCGCGCCGACCAGCAGGCCCAGTTGCGTCATGCGCCGGGTCGCGCCGCGGGGAAAACGATCCTTGAGCCGCTCGCGCGTCGCCGCCGGTTCCTCGAGTCCCACGTCGGTGGCGCTCAACGCCTGAATATAGCGTTCAAGCATGGGCGAGGAGGAAGGCCGCGTGCGCACCGCCGAAGGCGTTGCTCGCACATACGACGCCGTCGGTTTCGCGCGCCGAAAATTCCGCGCTCGCGACGTTGGGTTGGAAGCCCGGTCCCGTGGTCCCAACCGTGCCCGGCACCGCCCCGGTCCGGATCGACTCGCACGCCAGCGCCAGCTCGACCAGGCCGCAACTGCCAAGCGTGTGTCCGAGGCTGCCTTTCCAGCCCACCAGCGGGGCATCCGGAAAGGCCGTGGCAAGGGCGCTGCATTCGAGCCGGCCGGCCTCGAGCGTGCCCGTGCCATGTCCCTTCAGCCAGACCCGGCGGCCCGCAACTGCGGCCTGCACCGGCGCCAGACAGGCCGCGAAACCGGCGCCGTCCGCGCGATTGGCGGTGAAGTGGTGCATCTCGTTATACAGCGACTGCCCCTCGAGCGCGAAGTCGCCGCGGTCGCGCGTCAGGATCGCGTAAGCCGCGCCGTCGCCGAGCCCGATCGAGCCGGTGGGTCGGTCCGCATACGGGGCGGGAAAACCCGCGTTCAGAATCTTCAGGGCATAAAAGCCGCCCGCCACGAACGGGCTGATGAAATCGAACGAAAACACCAGCGCCCGCTCCGCGAAACCCGCGTCGAGCACGCGCGATGCGAGCAGCAGGCCCAGGTGCGCGGACACGCACGCGTGCGACACCGTGGTGACGTTGGTCCCCCAGCCCATCGCGCCGCCGAGCCAGTCGACGCACGCGTGGGGCGTCCCGAACGCGAGGTGCGCGGCGTCGCCATGACGCCGATACGCGTAGAGACTGCCGACTCCGAAATTGCTGCTCGTGACGAACACCGGCCGCCGCGCCGTGCCCCAGCCCGCTTCGGCCAGCGCGCCGGACATCCCCCGTAAGGAGGCGAGCCAGTTGGGCGGCGCCGTTTCGTCATAGCCGCGGTCCGGGGCGAGTGCGAGTGGAACAGCCTCGCCGCCATCCGCACCCAACACGGCCCGGCGATGCAACGCCACCTCGCCGCGCCTCAAAGCGGCATGGGTCGTCCGGGCGTCACCGAGGGCGGTGAGGCATTCCGTGGCCAGGATGCGAACGGCGGAAGCGGACGGCATGACGCGGCGGGAAGACGGGCCGCCGAGGGATCAGCCCGTGAGGCGGGCCGGGTCCGCGCGGGCACGAATGAACTCCGCCAGGTGGGCGATGCTCGCCAGCGCCTCGCGCGATTCCTCGCTGCTCGAGATCTTGATGCCGAACTCCTTTTCCAGCGTGACCACGAGCTCGAGCGCGTCGATCGAGTCGAGGTTGAGTCCCGAGCCGATCAACGGCTCGTCATCCGCCATCTGCTCGGGAGTGACATCCTCCAACTTGAGCGTGGCGACGATGAGGTGCTTTAGTCGAGTGGTGAGCGGATCGGACATAGGGACAGAGCGAACAAGACGTCGCTGAAGGAGCAAGGGCGCGAGTGTTATTTGGCGGGTTCAGCGCCGGTGACCCCACCGACGGCCTGGCCGTAGTTGGCCAGCAGATAATCTGAAAGTCGGTTGGCAATCCGGACCAGCATGGCGTTATCCGCGCCGCCCAGGGAGTAGGCGCCGCTCATCGCCGCGGCCCGGGCATAAAAGATCGGCTCGGCGATCACCTGCCAGTTTCCTTCTCGGCGATCTTGACGCGCAGGATCACCGCGGAGCTGCCCGCCATCGCCCCGGCGAACACGCGCGAGGTCGCGTTGATGAACTTGATTTCAGGGACGGCAGCCTCGATCAGCAGCGTCCGGACCGGTACTCCCGCCGGCGCAGAACTGTGCCACGTCTGCAGCGCGGGATTCATCCGCTGGTTCACATTTTCCTGGATCTTCACCAGCGCGCGCTCGTTCGGTTCCTGGCCGGCGTACGGCGGCAGGATCGCGATCTTGGGCATTTCAAACCGGGTGAAATTGGCGAACTTCTCCGCCGGCGGCGGATTCTGCGTGGTGTCAGTCTTGATCTGCGTGGCGCAGCCACCGGCGAACAAGCCGGCGAGAAGCAGGAGCGGAAGAAGATAGCACTTCATAAGGTCAGAGGAGGCTGACCATGAAACCCACGAAATACACGAAAGTCCGGTCAGGTTCGGTCGCCCCGATTTCGTGTGTTTCGTGTGTTTCGTGTGTTTCGTGGTTAAGCTGATTGGACGAAGTTGGCTCAGGTTGTCCAGCGTCGCAGCACGTGGCATACGTTGCTGCCGCCGAAACCACTGCTGTTGGTGAGGATCACCTGCGGCGCGCCGGCGACGGTGGCGCGCGGCAGTTCCAGCCCGGCGCAGGCTTCGTCGGGGGTGGCGAGGTTGGCATTGCCCGGGATGAACCCCTCGTGCAACGCGAGGGCACAAAACGCGGCCTCCATGACGCCGGCCATCGAGAGCGGATGGCCGGTCAGTCCCTTCGTGCTGCTCACCTGCGGCCGCGCCCCGGCGGCGACGAACACCGCTCGGAACGCCAGCGCCTCCGACCGGTCGCCCGCGGGGGTCGAGGTGGCGTGGGCGTTGACGTAGTCGATGTCGGCCGGCGCCACCCGCGCATCCGCGAGAGTCCTCCGCATGGCGTCGGCGAGGCCGGCGCCCTCGGGGTGCGACACCGCAACATTGTAGCCATCGGCCGCCTGGCCCCATCCAGCCAGTTCGGCATAGATCGGCGCGTGGCGCCGCCGGGCGGTTTCCTCGGCCTCGAGGATCATGCACACGGCGCCGCCCGCCGCCACGAAGCCGTCCCGCGCGGTATCGAACGGACGCGACGCCGACGCGGGATCGGGGTTCGTCGACAACGCCCGCATCGCGGCAAAGGGCAGGATCGTCTCGGCGTTCACCTCCTCGGCTCCGACCACGAGCATCCGGTCCTGCCGGCCCAGCCGGATGTCGTCGAGGGCGCACCCGAGCGCATGGCTCGACGAAGCGCACGCAGCGACGAAGCCGCCGACCGCGCCGCGAATTCCATAGTGCGCGGCGAGATTGAAATTCAGGGTGCCGGCGATCGACATCACGACGCCCATCGGGTTGCCGCGTTCGAACCGGGCCGCGTGCATCTGGGCGAGGTGATGGTGAAGGAGGAACGCCGAGCCGGCCGAGGCGCAATACAGACCGGTCGCTCCGTCGCGCAGGGCGTCCGCCGTGAGCCCGGCGTCGGCGATCGCCTGCTCCGCGGCGCAGAGGGCGTAGACGCCGTGGGGCGCGAGGCTGCGCAGTGTCTCCCGCGGCAATTCGTATCGCCCGGGGTAGCGCCAGTCGCGCCAGCTCGGCGACTCGACGGTGAAGTCCTTGACGGTGCCCGCGACCTTCACCGGGACGTTGGGATTGCCGGCAAAATCGACCCGCGCGATGCCGCCCCGCAGTTCGCGCAGGCTCGCGGAAACGGCGTTGCGATCGTTGCCGATGCTCGTGACGAAACCGAGGCCCGTGACGACCGCGCGGCGGTTCATGCGCGCGGCGCGGAATCGTCTCCGCGGGGCAACAGCGCAAGCTTGGCGCGCACGAACGCGCGGAGCTCGCCGACCGTCCGAACCCGCATGATCTCGGCGTTGCTGACGCTTACCTGCAGGAGATCCTCGATGAAGAACACCATCTCGGCGATCGCCACCGAGTCGAAGCCGAGGTCGTCCACCAGCGCGGCCCCGTCGGCCAGCTCGGCGCCCGCGCTCGGCATGTGGTCAGCCACAATCGCCAGCACGAGCGTGTCGGCGGCGGCGGGATCCCCCGACGCGCGCAACTGCAGGTAGGCGGCACGCACCTCGGCCGGAAAATGGCGGAGCAGGGTCTCGGCCGCGGCCGGGAGCGCCACAGCGGGGGAAACCGAAGCCGGGGTTTGCATCACGATAATCAGGGTCAGGGTTGCGTGGGCAAAGGCGACGCGCCGAGCGGGGCCAATAGCGGCTCGGGTGCGGGCGTGGATGAGAACCAGGAGCGCCAGCCCTCCCGCAGCTCGAGGCCAATCCAGAGGCAGAACAGCCCGGCCAACCGCACCGGCAGCCGGCGGTTGAACTCATAGCTGATGAAACCGAAGTAACGCCGGTCGTTGTTCCGCCCGAAGACTCCGCGCCGGTGGCGGGACTCCGCGATAGAGACGAGCCGGCGGTTGTAGAACGCCATCAGCCGGTAGGCGAGATCGGTCCGCGGATTCGAAAACGGCGGCGTCTCCAGCAGGTGGTGGCCATGCCGGAAAGGCAGCGCGACCACGCCCAGGTAGTACAGCCCGAGGTCGAGCCGGAACGCCAGGGTCATGAGGTCGTAGTCACCCATGTAGAAATACTTGTTCAGATACAGCGCGCGGAACCAGCGGTCGTAACACCGGGAGAAGTTCGCGTTGTGCTCCGCCACCCGCGGCGCAACCGGCCGCCCGCGAAAGGTCTCGTGGATGAGCTTCACCGCCGCGCTGGTCGAGAACGCGACCCAGTCCATGCCCGGGGAATAGAACGGGTCCATGAACGCCGCGGCGTCGCCGACGGTCACCGCGCCGTCGGTGGCGTACTTGGTGCTCGAATACGCCAACTGCCGGCGGAAATGCACGTCACCCTCGGTCCAGGTCGCGTCCGCCAGCAGCTCGCGCCCGACCGGATGCGCCGTCAGCATCGTCCGCAGGCGCTCGCCGAGATTGGGTCCCGGCGGGAGCTCGACCAGGCGCGTGTCGTACACGACCCCGATGCTGACATCGCCCCCCTTCAGCGGAATGATCCAGGCCCACCAGCCGCGGCCGGCCAGGTGGTTGGTGGCGGTGGAGCGCAGGCCCTTCACGCGATTGGCCCAGCCGGGATACTTCGCCGCCAACTCGCGGCCATCGAGCGAGCGCACGCCCCGCCACCGGCTCCAGCAGGTCGCCGTGGGGTGCTCACGGTTAGGCACGTACCAACCTTCCTGGCGGGCGAGGATCGCGGCGACACCGGACGCGTCGACGACCCAGCGCGCCGTGGTCTGGTGCGCCTGGCCCGCGGCGTCGTGCCATGACACGGTTTGCTCCCCGCCCTCGGCCAGTTGGACGTGCTTGATCCGCACGCCGCGCTCGGCCACCGCGCCCTCCCCGATCGCGACCGTCAGCACGTGCTCGTCGAGCACCGCGCGATCGACCTGGTAGCCGGGCAGCCGGACGTTGTAACGCGGCCCCGTTTCGCTGCATTGGTCGAGCGCCCGGGCGCGATCGTTCATGAACCAGAATCGCATGCCCTGCTTCGGCAGATGCTGTTCGAGCAGATGATCCGTCAGGCCCAGCACGCGGCCGAGAAAAAGGGCGCTGATCTCGACGGTGGACTCACCCACCCGGCGTTTGAAGTGTTCGGATCGCTCCAGGATCAGGACGCGGAGCCGGGCATTCTTGCGCCGCAACTGCAAGGCCGTGGCCGCCCCAGCCAGGGCACCGCCCATGACAATGACGTCCCAATCGGTTCGCAGCACCGGATCCATGGACGAAGATCAAAAGTCGCCATCCGGTGGCGGCAACCGCGAACTTTGCCGATAAATTGTCCAGCCCGACCGCTCTGCCGGCCTGGAATGCCCAAGCCGATGATCGGCCTGCTGCGCCACCCGGCCGGGCAAGGCCGGGTCCCCGGCATTCTCCGCCTGCGGCACGGGAAGCTTCACGATCTTCCAGTAACGCTGCAGGTGAAACCCGGTCAGGAAAAGCCGGTAGCGCCACCACAACGGCCAGGTGAGATCGGCCTGGCCCGCGACGATGGTGGTCAGGCCGCGTTTCAGGTCCCAGGGGATCTCCTCGCACATGAAGACATCGAAGGCGTTGTCGTCGTAAAGCGCGGTAATCAACCGCTGTAAAACACCGGAATGGCGCTTCACCGTTCGGGTGTAAAGGCGCTGTTCGCCGGCGGTGAGGGCACGGCCGGCCGCGTGCGCCTGGCCGACGAGATCCGCGGCGAGTTTCGCGGACGAGAGCGCGAGGTACACGCCGGAGGAAAAGATCGGATCGAAGAAACCCGCCGCATCGCCGGTGAGGACCAGCCGATCCTGCGCGAGATCCCGCCGGAAGTAGCTGCAGTCGCTGGTCACCTGAAACCCCAGCACGGGTACGGCCCGCCGGAGCAGTTCGCGAAGCTTAGTTGAACCGGCGACCGCCCGCTCGAAGTACGCCTGCGGCGGCGCGCCCGCCGCGCGAAAATCCTGCACGGTCGTCACGAGCCCGACCGATGTCCGCTCGGCATCGATGGGAATCAGCCAGCACCACCCGTGCTCGAGGCGAACCACGAGAATGTTGCCACCCTCCGGCCCCGCGGCCCGCGCCACGCCGTGAAAGTGGCTGAAGATCGCCATGCGCCTCGGAAGCGGACTCGGATCGGGGGTGCGTTTCTGCTCCGAGGTGAGCGCGGATTCGCGCCCGGTGGCGTCGATTATGCAGGGTACCGTAATCGTGTACTCGCCCGCCGGTCCGACGAGCTGCGCGCGATGGCCATCCGTCGTGGCATCGAGGGACCGGACGGTGGTCTCCATGCGCACCTCGGCCCCGCACTACCGCGCGTGGTCGAGCAGCACGGCATCGAGTTTCGCGCGCTCCACCTGATACGCGCGGTCGAGCCCGGGAATAAGGCCTCGGCTGAAGGTCGCTTTCTTCTCGCCGCTACCGTCGGAACGATGGAATTCCGCGCCGTACTTGGGGACAAAACCGGCAGCTCCGATCTTCGGCCAGACGCCGATTTGCCGCAGCACGCGATTGCCGGCGGGCAGGAGTGATTCACCGAGGCGAAACCGCGGAAACGCGCACTTCTCGACCACCAGGGTCCGCAGGACGTGCTGGCGGGCCGTCGCCGCCGCGCAAATCCCGGCCGGGCCGCCGCCGATTACCAGCAGGTAAAACTCGAGGGCATCCATGCGGTTCACCCCACGGGCCTCCGCGCCATCGTGGACGTACTCATTCCTTCACGCCGGAATACTCGCTGAACATGCCGCCGATGCCGTTGCGCTTCACGGCGACAAGTCCGGCGGTTCGCATCGCGGCCAGGACCGCGTCCGGCGGTACGCACTGGTCCATCGTCTCCCAGAAATACGCCATGATGTCGCGCGCTTCGCGACTGCGCGCGAAAAGCTGCGTCAGCGCCGGGTAAATCCGGCCAAAATACAGCCGGAAGAGGAAGCGCCCAAACGCTCCGGCCGGCTTGGTCACCTCGAGGATCAGCACTTTGCCACCTGGCCGCGGCACGCGGCGATATTCCGCGAACGTCTGCTCCAGGTCCATGACGTGGCGGAGCGCATAACCCATGGTGAGGAAATCGAACGAAGCGTCGCGAAACGGCAGCACTTCCGCCCGTCCCTGGACAAAGCGCGCGGCCAGTTTTTTGCGCGCCTCCTCGAGCATGCCGGCGCTCGGATCGAGGCACGTGATGTTCTCCGCCGAACCGAGGATCCGGGCCGCTTCGAGTGCGACCAGGCCGGTGCCGCACGCCACGTCGAGCACGTGC
>JBEIHL010000087.1:0-8149 GCA_040381375.1 Opitutaceae bacterium | reverse complement strand
CGCCTGACATGTCCTCTTCCCCCGGTTCATCGTATCCGCCCGGAGCGTACAAGTTCACCGTTGGTTCCGCCAGCGAGGCGGTCACGCTTATTCGCGAGCGGCTCGGGCCGCAGGCCCGGGTGCTCTCGGTGCGGGCCGTCGCCGCTTCCGGACTCGGCAAACTGTTCCGAGCGCCCCGGCTCGAGGTAATCGCGCAGATCGATCCGGTCCCGGCGTCGCCCGCTCCCGGAGAGGCCGAGGTTATTTCGCTCGCGGCCGTTTCGGCCGAATTGGCCGCGCCCGAACGCCGTTCAGCGGTGTCGCCGCCGCCGGCGCGCTCCAGGCTGACGCCGCTGCCGGCGTCGCTGGGGCTCGAGGGTCTGCTCCGGCGCTCGGGCATCACTGAGACGGCGCTCAACCGCCTCCAGGCGGGCGTCAACTGGCCGGAACTCAACGCGCTGCCGCTTCATCGCGCGCTGGCCGAGACTTCGCGGTTGCTGCGAACCCAGGCGGAGGCGCGCAACGTCCGGCCGCCGCTTTCGCGCGCCGCGTTCATTGGCGCGGCGGGCGTGGGCCGGACCACCGCGCTGTGCAAGTGGCTCGCGCAGGAAGTTTTTCGCCGGGCCCGGATTGGGCACGTGGTGAGCGTCGAGTTTGACCGGCCCAATCCGCTCGGGCCGCTGCCCGTGTTCAGCGAGGCGCTCGGCGTGCCGCTCGCGCACTTTCCGTGTGAGACGCGCGCCGCGGTGCCCGGCGGCTTCGTCTATGTCGACCTGCCCGCGGTCTCCCTCTGCCGGCCGAAGGACAACGCGCCGCTGGCGGATTTTCTCGATCGCGAGGCGATCAGCGAGCGCGTGCTCGTGCTCAACGCGGCGTACGACCGGGCCTCGCTGCGGGAAGCGTACGCGGCCGGGCGCGATCTCGGGGCGACGCACCTCGTGTTCACGCACCTGGATGAGGTGCCGCAGTGGGGCAAGTTGTGGGACTATCTTTTCGACGCCGAAATCGAGCCGCTGTTTCTCGCCACCGGCCCGTCGCTGACCGGTGACTGCGAGGAGGACGTTCCGGGTGCGATTGTCCGGCGCACGCTGCCCGACGACGAACCGACCGAACCATGAAATTCGTTTTCCTCAACGGCGGTTTCGCCGGATTCATCATCGCGGGCGTGGGCAGCTTCTGGGCCGGCCATCCGCCCGACCGCATCCTCTTCGACGGCGCTGTCGGCTGCCTCGTCGGCGCGATTCTCTTTCGCTGGTTCTGGACCGTGCTGCTGCGCGGTGTTCGCGATTCCCTTTCCGCCCGGCGCGCCGCCGCGCCGGCGGCCCCTGGTTCCAAATAATCATCCGTCCTTACCCAAATGAATATCGCCACCGTCATCACCCCTGGCCCGGATACCACTCCCGCCGCCGCCGCCGCCTGGCGCGCGTATCAGGGAGTCACGCCGGCCGCCGTCGACGACAAGGAACTGATCGAACGGTACCTGCCGATCGTCCGAAACGTGGTCGACCGGATCAAACTCAACGTGCCCGCCCACGTCGACGCCGACGATCTCTACAGCGTCGGCGTGACCGGGCTCATCGCCGCGGTGCGCAAGTTCGACCCCAACCAAGGCAATACCTTTGCGAGCTACGCGGCGATGCGGATCCGGGGCGCGATCCTGGACGAGTTGCGCCGGATGGACTGGTGTCCGCGGCGGGCCCGCGCCCGCTCCCGCAAGCTCAAGAACACCATCAACGATGTGGAGCAGAAACTCGGACGAGCCGCGACCGACGCGGAAGTGTGCGCTGCGCTCGGCGTGACGCCAAAAGAATACGAAAAGTGGGTCGAGGAGGCCAAGCCCGTGACCTTCATCGCCATCGATCAGCATCCGGATGGCGAGGAAGGAGCGGGGGCCTCGCTGCACGAACTACTGGCCGACGAGACGGACAAAACCGGCCGCGACAACCTCGAAAAGGCGGAGCTGGTGCAACTTCTCACTCAACGTATCTCCGATTTGCCCGATATACCGAGGAAGATCCTTGCGATGTACTATTTCGAAAACATGCGGCTGGCCGAGATCGCGGCAGTGTTCGACCTCACCGAGTCGCGCATTTGCCAGATTCATGCCCAGACCATTCTGGGCCTGCGGGCCTGGCTGCAGCGGGTCAAGGAGCGTTGAGGACGCCCATGCGTGAAAGGCTGTCATGGATCGGTTGGGTCGCTGACCCCGGATCCGGCGCTTCGGTGCCCGGCGAGGAGTTCGCATGCTGATTATAATCGGCTCAGTCATCGTGATGGCGTCCACCCTGGGCGGCTTCCTCATCGCGGGCGGCAATCCGATGGTGCTGCTGCACCTGTCGGAGTTCGTCGTCATCCTCGGAGTCGCCGGCGGTGTGCTCGTGATCGCGAGCCCGGGCCACGTTTTGAAGGAGATCGTGCACAAAGTGAAGGTCGCGCTGGGCGGCAAGGACGCGGGCGAAAAGGAATTTACCGATCTGCTCATGCTGCTCTACGAGGTCTTCATGGTGGGTCGGCGCAACGGCCTGATCGCCCTCGAGGAACACGTGATGGATCCGACCAAGAGCGCGATCTTCTCGAAGTATCCCGGCATCATGGGCCACAAGGAGCGGCTCGAATTCATCTGCAACGGGCTGAAGCCCGTGATCGACGGCAAGATCAAGCCCGACCAGCTCGAGGAACTCATGGAGGCCGAGCTCAAGGCGAAGGCGAACGAGGCCGAGCATCCGGTGCACATCCTGCAGCTCGTCGGCGATTCCCTGCCCGGCATCGGGATCGTCGCGGCGGTGCTCGGCATCATCAACACCATGTCCGCGATTTCCGAAGGCCCGGAGAAGGTCGGTGAAAAGGTCGCGGCCGCGCTGACCGGCACTCTCCTCGGCATCTTCGTCGCGTACGGTTTCGTCAATCCGCTCGCGAACCGGATCAAGTTCAACAACGCCGGCGACGAACAGTTTCTCAAGTGCATCAAATCGGCGGTGGCGGGTTTCGCCAAGGGGCTGGCCCCGATGACCGCCGTGGAGGTCGCCCGCCGTTCGCTCGACAGCAACGTACAGCCGGGCGCCAGCGAACTGGAGGCCACGCTCAAGGCGATGGCGCCGGCGAAATAGCCCCGCGCGCGGGGCGGTGTAACGTGTCATGAGTAAAGAGTAAGGGATGAACCAAGACCCAAGGCCGCGAAAACGACCCCGCAGCCTGCCGTCAGCCTTACACCTTACACCTTCCACTTCAGACCTTAGACCTTAAACCTTAACCCTCTACTCTTCATCCTATGGCAGGCGGCGGTGCATGGAAGGTGGCTTACGCGGACTTCGTGACCGCGATGATGGCGCTTTTCATGGTGCTGTGGATCTCGGCGCAGGATAAGGAAATCCTGATCGCGACCTCGCAGTATTTCCAAAATCCCTTCCGTTCACCCATCGAGGCATCGTCGGGAGTGATGCCCTTCAACAGTAACCGGTCGAGCGACTCGAGCGGCCGCGGCGCCGGCGACAAGCAGGCGGATCGGGGCAAGCTGATCCAGATGACGTTTCTCAACTCGGTCGCCGCGGACTTCTATCGCCTAATCCACCTCGACGAGAACCTGGAGCAAAAGTCGATCGACATCCAGGTGACGACCGACGGGCTGCGCGTGACGCTTTTCGACCGCGGCAAGCGGCCGCTATTCAAGCCCGAAACCACGGAGTTCACGGAGTGGGGCGCCTTCATCATGCAGAATCTCGCTTGGATGATCGAGCGCCACGCGTTCAGCGTGACCATCGACGGACACGCCGGGCCGGTCACGACGTCCAAGGAAAAGAACTACACGAGCTGGGAGCTCTCCGCCGATCGCGCCAATGCGTCCCGCCGGATGCTCGTCCATTACGCGGTCGACCTGCGGCAGATCGAACGGGTCACTGGCTACGCCGACACGCGGCCCGGACCCGATTCGAACGATCCGGAGACGAATGAGCGCGTGACGCTGAATTTGACGCTGAAATCCCGCAGCCAGTTCAAGGACAGCAAGCTGGTCGATACGCCGGTGCCGGTCTCGGTCTCCAACGCCGAAGCGCCGCGATGAAGCCCTTCCTGCAGGGAAAAAAGAATCTCGGCGTGGAACCGCTGCGTCCGCCCGGACAGTTCAGCGCGGCGATCACCGGCCACGGCGCCGGAACGCATGGCGGTGGCTCGCATTCGCCGCTGGCCGGCGCCAACGCGCAAGTCGAGGTCGTGAAGGAAGGCGACAAGGTCGTCCGGTTGATCGTGACCTGCACGTGTGGCGAGCGCGTCGAGATCGAGTGCCTTTATACGGCGGGTCGCTGACCCGTCGCGGCCGACGGGAGAAATTGTTTCCTCGCGCGGCGCGGTCGGGCCCGGGGGGGCAAGGAGAGCGTATCGCCTCGGCCCGGAACAAGGACTGCTGGGCCGGCAAAACCTGCCGTATGCCGGTCGGGAACCGGGTGGCAGTGGGCCGGTAGAATTTTCCAGCGGAGAATTTTTATATTTTAAAGACCTGAAAAAGGGGGCTGTAGGGTGACGATACGAATCTGGGCACAGGGTTGGCTTAAGGTTACCCGCCCATGAACATCGGAATCTATCAAAGTGCCTCGGCCCTCTCGGCTCTGGAGCGTTGGCAGGATTCCGTGGCCCAGAATATCACGTCGAGCCAGACGTCGGGTTTCCGCAAGCGGACGATCAATTTCTCCACGCAGTCGACGGGTGAACTGCACCCGGACATGAAGTCGCGCATCGGCCGGGACCCCAGCGTGGCGATGTCCTTCCCGAAGGTTAATTACGGGATCAACTTCACGACGGGTGAGACGCAGCCGACGCGGCGCGAACTCGACGTGGCGATCCAGGGCGACGGTTTCTTCGAGGTACAGCGCAACGATGGCAGCAAGGTGTACACGCGCAGCGGCGAATTCCGCATGCGGGCCGACCGAGTCCTGGTGACGACGGACGGCCATCAGGTCATGAGTGATGGCGGCGCGCCGCTGACGCTCACGGCCGGTGACGGTCCGGTCACGATCAATCGCGACGGTTCGATCTCGCAGGGCCAGACGGCCGTCGGTCGGATTGCGGTGAAGAAGTTCGAGAACAACGCCGCGCTGACTCCGCTTGCGGGTGGATTCTTCGTCCCGGCGCCTGGCGTCGAGGGGCAGCGGGTCGACGGGCCCGACCTGCTGCAGGGCTACGTCGAGGGCAGCAACGTGAGCGCGCTGCGCGAAATGGTGGATCTCGTCCTGATCGCCCGCGCCTACGAGGCGAACGAGAAAATGATTCGGACCGTGGATGAACAAATGGGCAAGACGCTCGAGGCGCTGGGCTGAACCGCGACG
This sequence comes from Opitutaceae bacterium, assembly GCA_040381375.1. GTDB lineage: Bacteria > Verrucomicrobiota > Verrucomicrobiia > Opitutales > Opitutaceae > ER46. The sequence continues at coordinate 2,855 of JBEIHL010000087.1, read as the reverse complement.
CCTTCCCGACCGCGAACCTTGATCTTCTGAAACGATGAATCTTTCCCTCTACTCCGCAGCCACTGGTATGGAGGCGCAGCAGCTCAACCTGAACACGATCGCGAACAATCTCGCGAACGTGAACACGCCGGGCTTCAAGCGCAGCAAGATCGAGTTTCAGGATCTGCTCTACCAGAAGCCGCGCGCGGCGGGAGCGGAAGCCGGCGGCGGCAATCTCGTGCCGACTGGCATCGAGGTCGGCAATGGCTCGCGGGTCGCCGCGACCTCCAAGATCTTTACCCAAGGCCAGCTCACCAACACGGGCGAAAAGCTCGACCTGGCCATCCAGGGCGACGGTTTCTTCGAGGTGCAGCGGCCCGACGGCACAACCGGATACACTCGCGCCGGCTCTTTCAAGCTGAGCGCGCAGGGCCAGGTGGTGACGGTCGACGGTCTGCCGGTCCTGAGCGGCTTCCAGCCGATTCCGCCCGGCACCACCGGCATCTCGTTGTCGGAGGACGGCCAGGTCACCCTGCAGGGCGGCGGTGGTACTCAGACTTTCGCGATCACGCTGGCGCGTTTCGCCAACCCCGCCGGTTTGCGCAGCTTGGGAGGCAATCTCTATGAAGAGACCGCCGCGAGCGGCACTCCGGAGATCGGCAGGCCCGGCGAGCAAGGCTATGGCCGCACCGTTCAGGGCTACATCGAGGCCTCGAACGTCAACATCGTCGAGGAGATGGTGAACCTCATCGTCGCGCAGCGCGCCTACGAGATCAATTCCAAGTCCATCCAGACCTCGGACGAGATGCTGCAGAACATCGCCAATATGAAACGCTGATGAGAACGACACTCCATTTTCTGCGCCTCGCCCTGATTTCTGTCGCCGTCGGAGGCCTCCTGCCCGCGCGGTCGTCGGCTTCAAACGCGGCGCCCTTCACCCGCGAGGACGCGATTGGGGCGCTCACGCGCGCCATCGCGGGGCACTATAATCTCGAAGGGGATCTTCAAATCGAGTTCATCCGGCCGTGGACGCCGCCGGCCCGCGTGGCGACGGTCTGGGAACTGAACGTGCTCGAATTTCCCGCGGTGCCGACATCGTCGCTGTTGCTCCGTTGCCGGATCGTGGCCGACGCGGTGGCGGTGGGCGATTTCTCCGTGGTGCTGCGGGCCCAGCTCTGGCGCGACGCCTGGGCGACGCGGCAGCCCCTGACGGTCGGCGCCGTCTTCGATCCCGCGGCGCTCGAAACCCGCCGGGCCGACCTGCTCCGGGAGCGTGAGGCGCTGCCGGCGGCCGTGGGCGACCGCTCGTTCATCTTTGCCCGCGCCGTTCCCGCCGGCCGCATGCTCACCTGGCGCGATATCGCGCGCCGTCCGCTCGTGCGGAAGGGTGAAGTCGTCGAAGTCGCGGCCGTCGAGGGGCCGCTCGTTGTCACGATGAAGGCGGTCGCGATGGAAAACGGCGCGCAGGGCGATAAGGTCATCGTGCGCAACGCGGAATCGCGGAAGGATTTCGCGGCGATGGTTGTATCCGAAAACCGGGTGCAGGTCCGCTTTTGAACTCCATGAGCCCCTTCGATTCCCAGCACCGTTCCCGTGACCGCGCCAGCGTCCATGCGGCGTGGGGTTTGGCCGCGTCCGTCCTGTTCGTGTTCGCCCTCATCCTGCTGGCGCCCGCCGCCCGCGCCGATTCCCTGTGGCCGACTGACACCCAGGGCGCCCGCAGCATGTTCGCCGACCGCAAGGCCAGCGCCAAGGGCGACATCCTGACCATCATCGTGGCGGAGTCCGCGGTGGCGCAGAGTTCGCAGAACAAGTCTTCGAATCGCGAGTCGTCCCTCGAGGACGCCGTGTCGCGTTTCCTCTTTCCCAAGCTCGGCGCGCACAAGGGCGAGATGCCCGGGCTGTCGGTCGCAGGCAAGTCGTCGAACTCCGGCGGCGGCGACGTCAGCAACACCCAGACGCTTTCGTCCCGCGCCGCCGTGACCGTCACCGACGTGCTGCCCAACGGCAATCTGGTCATCGAGGGCGTGCGCGTGGTTTCCTTCTCCGGCGAGACGCAATACGTCGTGCTGCGCGGCATCGTGCGGCGCGACGACATCGCCCGCGACAACAGCGTCGTCTCGACGAACATCGCGGACGCGCGGGTCGAGTTTCACTCCGAGGGTTCGCTGACCGACGCGCAGAAGCGCGGCTGGCTCGCCCGCATCTACGAACGCCTGCGACCGCTCTGACCCGGATTTCTCACTTCAGTACGCCTGGAACGGATTCCACCGAACATGATGTTCAAACTCTCCTTTGCCTGCAACCGCCGGTTGGGCCTCGTTCTGCTGGCGGCCGGCCATTTCCTGGTGCTGCCGGTCGGCCTGATGGCCTCACGAATCAAGGATCTCGCGATCGTCGAGGGCGGGCGTGACAACCAGCTGGTCGGTTACGGTATCGTGGTGGGTCTGGCCGGCGACGGCGACAGCAATGCCGCCGCCACGCTTCGCAGCGTCTCGAATCTCCTGCAGCGCTACGGCATCACGGTCAACCCGAACGATCTCAAGGCGAAGAATGTCGCAGCCGTCATGCTGACGACGGAGATCGGTGCATTTTTGAAGCCGGGCGCCCGCATTGACGTCAACGTCTCCTCGATGGGCGACGCGAAGTCGCTTCAGGGCGGCGTGCTCCTGCAGACGCCGCTGCTGGGGGCCGACGGTCGGGTCTATGCCGTCGCGCAGGGTCCGGTGGCCATCGGCGGCTTTCTCGGCGGAGCGGGTGGGGCCGGAGGCGCCACGGTGCAGAAGAACCATCCGACGGTGGGAAGCATTTCCGGTGGAGCGATCGTGGAGCGGGAGATTCCCGCGACCTTCGTGCGCGACAACGTCGTGCGGCTG
>JBEIHL010000086.1:0-8183 GCA_040381375.1 Opitutaceae bacterium | reverse complement strand
CTGGGATGCGCCCGTGGAGTCGGGCTGCCTGCAGGTGCTGCCGCGGAGCAAGGAGCGGGGCTTGCGCGACCACTGTCCGGCTGCAATCGGCGGAGTCTCGATCCCGACCAAACTGATCGAGCTCGACGAAGCGGTCGCGGTCCCGCTGCAGGAGGGCGACGCGTTGTTCATGCATCGGCTGACCTGTCACGCGTCGTTGCCCAATCGCAGCCGTCGCGTGCGCTGGAGTTTCGATCTGCGCTACAATCCCATTGGGGAGCCGACCGGCCGTGGAGCCTTTCCCGGCTTTGTCGCCCGCAGCCGCGCGCACCCGGAAACGGAACTGCATGACGCCGCCGCTTGGGCGGAGTCCTGGCACCGCACGCGGCGTCAGTTGGCCCAAGCGGGGCCCAGCCGGCCGTCGAATCGTTGGGACGCGAAGGCGGAAGTCTGCGCGTAGTGGCTGCCCGGGGGCGGCCCCGGACCGCCGAAACCACGCGGCAGTGGACTATGCGTGACGGACGCAGCTCTCACCTCGCATCTCGCGATCCGGCCCCTGCCGCGGCCCGCCGCAACGCGCGGTCGTGGCGGGTTACATGTCAGCCATTAGATGACATGGTGGACCGGGGCGGCGGGGGCCGGAGGACCTTCCTATCGCATGGCGTCCCGGCGCGCGTCGACCGGGTCGATCGCGACGCCCTCGCGTTCGAGTTCCGCGCGCAGCGGGGCCAGGAAGCGCTCCCCCAATTCCTCGAGGGAGAAGGTCACCTCGAGCGCGTCGGAGCAGTTCAGGAACGTGAGCAGGTCGGCGAGCTCCATCACGTCCTCGTCGGAGAAATGCTCCTCGAGCACGGATTGCGCGCCCTCGTTCGCGGTGAGCGAGGCCCAGTAGCGCTCCTCTTCCGGTGCGGCGTGCCGGACGGTGACGCTGCCCCGCAAGCGGGCGCGGGTAATGCGCGCCTCAAGCCGACTCAGCGTCTGGTAGGCGTAGGCGAGGTTGGCGAGGCGCGCCTGCTTGATCAGCGCGGCGCGGTGAGCGAGAAGCGAGGTGAGTGTTTTCATGGGCGTACTCCACAGACGGAAGCTCTGTTTGGTTGAGGTTGAACAACTCCACGGCGCGCACGGTGAGGGACAGATCGTCGAGGACGCCGCCGTCGGACACGGCGTCGCCCCCGGGAACTTCATGCCACTGCAAAAGGCCAAACCTGACGTTAGCGGACGATCTCTGTCTGGCGGGCCTGCGCCCGCCGCTGACGATTCGGACTAACCGGACATCTTCCCTGTCGGACTCAAATCACGATAACCACCGTGCATCTGAAAACTGACCGGACTGGCTGCGACATACCAGTGGAACGGTTCGGCACTGGCGCAAGGGAAATGTTCAGATCTCTCCGGAGTTTTTCCGCTCGGTCTCCGGGGGCCTCCGCAGATCCTCCACCAGGCCGCCGACGGCACGACACATCCGGGACACTTCGCTTTCGTCCGCCGGATGAGGCAGCACCGCGAGGATATCCCCTTCGCGGATACGTTGGGATGCGGCGGTGATCGAGTGCAGGCGCCGGGTGAGCCGGCCGGCGAGCACCCAGGCGGCGATGACGCCGACGGCGACGATCGCGAAGCCCCAGCGGGCGAGCGATTGTCGCAGCGTGGCAACCGGGGCAAAGGCCAGGCGAACGGGCTGGCGCACCACGGCGATCCAGCCGAGGCCGCGGTACTCGCGGAAACCCCGGCTGCGGGAGAAGCCGGTCAGGAAGGTCGCGCCTTCCGGGGTCGTCTCCATCATCCATCCCCGGGCCCGGCGGGTTTCGCCGACGACCGGCGCGGCGGGCGGGTGGCTCCACCCCAGTGCGCCGGAGTCCAGCAGGATGTCGCCGTCGGCGGCGTACACGGTGGTGGCGACCTGCTCGCGGGCGACGGCCTCCGGGACGACCGAGAGTTGGACGTCGCGCGACCAGCCCCAGCGAACCTGGGCCGCGAGAACGCCGCCGAAGCGTCCGTCGGCGGCCTGCACCGGCACGGCGAGTTCCATGAAGCGGGTGTTCGCGTCGCCTTCGAGGCTGGCGGGCAGCGTGCGTGCCAGTTCGGGGTTGTCCCGGAGCGCGCCGAGAAACGGCTGTTCGCGGGCGCCGCGGAACCAGGGGCGCTGGGCAGCATCGGTGTTTTCGAGCAGCCCCCCCGTGGCCGTCAGAACGCGGCCGGTGGCGTCAGCGAAGCCGATCCAGGCGAAGTCCGGGGACGACTCGACGAGTGACTCGAGCAAACGGCGGCGTTCGCCCGGTGAGGGGTCGTTGCGCCGCAGAGCGTCGAGCGAAGCGGCGTGCACCAGCGCGCGGTAGCGCTCGTAGAGCGCGCGGTCGACCTTGTCGCCCAACTGGAACGCGAGGGTGTCGAATGCGGCGCCTTTGGTCGCCTGGAGTTCGCGCTGCAGCACCGTGCCGGCGAGCCAGATCAGAAGTGCCGTGAAGAGTGCGCCACCCGCCGCGACGAGCAGGGCGGCGCGCGCGCGCAGGCTGCAGCGCGGGTCGAAGACCGTCCACCACGGGAGACGCGCCAGACCTTGGTCCAAATAGGGGCGGCGATCCATCACGGGTAGGACGCACGCAACGGTTCAGAGTGACGCATGCGGGGGCAGTTGAGCGGTGGGAACGGCGAGGCGTCGCGGCCGGAACGTGTTTCCGGGCGGAGCGCGTCGCGGATCGGGTTTGGTTGATCGGGGCTGCGGATGCTCAGTCCGCCGCTCAATGCTTCGGCACGTAACCCTGCCACAGCCAGCGCAGCACATCGGGGAAGATGGCGCCGCCGTGCTTGCCGTTGTGGGCTCCGTCGCCCCACTCGTGCTTCACTTGGTAACGGGGTCCGGGCCGCTTCTGTTCGTCTGCATTCTTGTTGGCCCAGAGGAGCGCGGACAGCATCTGCTGGTTGGCGAGAAACCAGTTGCCGTGCGAATTATCGAGGTCTCCGGAGCCATCCTGGAGAAAGATCTTCAGCGGCTTGATCGGGTTTTTGCGGATCAGGGTCGGGTAGAGGTCGCCGCCGGGCTGCATCGGCTTGCCGTCCTGGGCCGGCCGATACGCGATCGAGGTGAAGCTGCCGATATAGCTGACGACCTTGCGAAACTCATCGGGCCGCTGCCAGGCGACGGTGAAGGCGCAGATGCCGCCGGAGGAATTGCCCTGGATCGCGCGGCCCTCGGGATCGGTGGTGAGCTTATACGTCTTGCCGACCTCAGGCAGGATCTCCTCGAGCAGAAAGCGGGCGTATTGGTCGGAGAGCGTGTCGTATTCGAACGACCGGTTGCCCCGGCTGCGGGCCTTGGGGTTCGACGCGTCCTTCAGGCCGCCCGGATTGATGAAGATGCCGATCGTGACCGGCATCTCCTTTCGGTGAATCAGATTGTCGAATACAGTGGGTACGCGGATCGTGCCGGTCGGGTTCACGCAGCCTTCGCCGTCCTGGAACACCATCACGGCGGCCGGGCGGGTACCGTCATACTGGGCCGGCACGTAGACCCAGAAGTCGCGCGTGGTGTTGGGGAAGATTTTACTCTGCCAGGCGTGCTTGGTGACCTTTCCGACCGGGACGCCGGGCTGGGGCAGGGCGTCGGGTCCGATCTTGTAGTCGTCGGCGGCGCGGAGTGGCAGGGAAAACGCGAGCGCGGCGGCGAACCTGGCGACGAGACGCAGGGTGGCGACGGGGAGCTTCATACGGGTAGGAGTGGACTAAGCCCGCAGTCGAGAGTGGGAGCCAGCGTGTTTTCGGCCGACGGGAAATACAACCGATCCGCGGTGGAGCAGCCTGTCCCCAGGCTGCTGGAGGACGTTTGCACGATCCGGCGGGTCCGCACGCATCCAAACCAGCAGCCTGGGGACAGGCTGCTCCACCTTGAACTGGAGGCCGCAATGGGTTCACGTTGCAGCTCGTTTTCCCTGACCTATGAAATTCGAACACTTCGCCCTGAACGTCCCCGATCCGCGCGCGCAGGCGCAGTGGTATGTGCAGCATCTGGGTTTCGCGATCGCGCGGTCGCGCGCGGATGCGCCCTTCACGCACTTTCTCGCGGACGAGACGGGGCGGACGATCGTCGAGTTGTACGCGAATACCAGTGTCGTCATGCCGGACTACGCGGCGATGCCGCCGTTGAACTTCCATCTCGCCGTCGTCGCCGGAGACGCCAAGGCCGAGCGGGCGCGGCTGGAGCAGGCCGGGGCGACGCTGCTGCGGGAGGAGCCGCAGCCCGACGGTTCGATGCTCATCATGATGCGCGACCCGTGGGGCGTGCCGCTGCAGCTCTGTCAGCGCACAGTGCGGTTTCCGATGCCGTAAGGTGGAGCCGACTCACCGAGTCGGCTTTTTCCCGATCTGCCCGAGCCAGCCGACTCGGAGAGTCGGCTCCACCTGGGAAGGTCGGCGTGACCGGAATTCAGACCGATCCGATCGCCTCGTCGAGAACCGCCAGCACGAAGTCGGCGTCGGGGCGCGTGAGGCACATCGGCGGGGCGAAGCGGATGGTGTTGCCCCAGAGCCCGCCCTTGCCGAGCAGCAGGCCGAGCTCGCGCGCGTTCTCCACCGCCTGCGCGCATTCTTCGCGGCCGGGCTGCTTGGTGGTGCGGTCCTTCACGAATTCGATGCCGAGCATCAGGCCCTTGCCGCGCACGTCGCCGATGATCTTGTGCCGCGACTTCAGTCGCTCCAAGCCGGCGCGCAGGTGCTGGCCCAGTTCGAGGCAGTTCGCCTGGAGATGCTCGCGCTCGATGACCTCAAGCACGGCCTTGCCGATCGCGCTGACGACCGGGTTACCACCAAAGGTGTTGAAATGGACCTTCTGCGTCATCACGGCCGCGATCTTCGGGGTGGTGACGACGGCGGCGAGCGGCGCGCCGTTGCCGATGCCCTTGGCCAGCGTAACGATGTCGGGAACCACGCCCTGCGACTCGAATCCCCAGAAGTGCGTGCCGGTGCGGCCGAAACCCGTCTGCACTTCGTCGGCGATGCACACGCCGCCGGCGGCGCGGACATGCTCGTAGACCTGTCGCAGGTAGCCGTCGGGAAACTCCACGAAACCGCCGACGCCCTGGATCGATTCGGCGATGAAGCCGGCGACCTTGCCGGGCGTGGCGTAGTCGATGAGGTTTTTCACGTCGTCGGCATACTTGCGGCCGGCCTCCGGATCGTCGTAGCCGAAGTGTCCACGATACGGATACGGCGCGACCGCATGGTGGACGCCGAAGGAGTGCGGGACGTTGAATTTCCAGGTGCTCTGGGCGGTGACGCCCATGCCGCTGGCGTTGCCCCCGTGGTAGCCGTTGCGCAGTGCGATCAGGTCGTAGTTGCCCGTGTGGAGCCGCGCCATCATGAGCGCGAGATCGTTGGCTTCGGAGCCGGAGTTGACGAAATAGCAGACCTTCAGGTCGCCCGGCATCTTGGACGCGAGCTTCTCGGCGAATTCGGCGATCCGGGGTTGCAGGTAGATCGTGGTCGAATGCTGCAGCGTTTCCATCTGCCGGAGCGCGGCGGCGGTGACGTGCGGGTGGCAGTGCCCGACGCTGACCGTCACGATCCCGCCGATGCCGTCGAGGTAGCGTTTGCCGGTGTCGTCCCAAACCCACTGCATTTTCCCCTCCACGACCATGATCGGCCGTTTGTAGTAGAGGAAGAGTCCGGGATTGAGGTACTGCTGACGCAGCGCCAGCACCTCCGCCGCGGACGGGCCGGTGTAGGGCTGCGGCAGGAAGGCGGTGGGCGGGAGCGGGACAGGTTTCATGAAATAGACACTTGGGACCACGGAAACGACGGATCCAGGAACAGGGGAGCGGGGACCACGAAACAGACGAAACACACGAAAATGAAGTCTCCGCCTTTCGTGTGTTTCGTGGTCCTTTTATTCTGCGCGCTTCACCGGCCGTCCGGGCCGGGCGGCGGTGAGCTGGGCGTCGCGGATCACCGGCACGCCGTTCACGAGCACGTCACGGAAGCCGACGGCATAGTGGTGCGGGTCGTCGAAGGTGGAAGGATCACTGACCTTGGCCGGATCGAAGACGACGACGTCGGCTACGTAGCCGGGCTTCAATTCGCCGCGATGCTTCAGGTTGAACGTTTGCGCGGGGAGCGAGGACATCTTGCGCACGGCCTCCTCGAGGGGGAGCAGCTTGAGGTCGCGCACGTAGCGGCCGAGCACCCGCGCGTTGTTGCCGTAGCCGCGCGGGTGCGGGACGCCGTCGCCGAAGCGGCGCACGCCGGCATCGGATGCGACCATGGTGTGGGGCAGGGCGAGAAACTTCCGGAGGTCGGCTTCGTTCATGCCGTGAAACACGCCCTGGGCACCGCCGCGGGCCTCGATGTCGAGAATCGTCTCGATCTGGTCGTCGAGCGTGTCGGCGCCGCGCAGCAGCTTCGCGGCTTGGGGAATGGTTTTGCCGTTGACCCGCGGGTCGGCGCGGAAGTTGGCGACCACGGCGTAGGTGTAGTCGCCGCGCTTGTTCTTCGCGATCGACTCCTTCATCTCGGCCACCATGCGCGCCTTGGTGGCTGGATCGGCCCGGCGCTGCTTGAAGCGGGCGGCGCCGCCCTCGCGGAATTCCGCGTCGATCAGCGAACTGATGCCGGTGCTCGAGGCGGTGTAAGCGTACTGGTCGTGCGTGATCTTCAGTCCGCTGGCGCGGGCCCGGTCGAGGTAGGCGATGATTTCATCGGCGCGGTTCCAGGCGTTCGGACCGGAAAGCTTCAGGTGTGAGACCTCGGCGGGAATCTTCGCCTCGCGGGCGATGGTGGTGAGCTCGTCGAGGGCGTTGACGATGGCCGAGCCCTCGTTGCGCATGTGGCTCGCGTAGATGCCGCCGTGGGCCGAGGCGACCTTGGCGAGGGCGACGATCTCATCGGTCTTGGCGAACGTGCCCGGCAGGTAAATCAGGCCCGTGCTCAGGCCGACGGCGCCATCCTTCATCGCCTGGTCGACCAGGCCCCGCATGCGCTCGAGCTCCGCGGCGGTCGGCGGGCGGGCGAAACTGCCGCCCATCACTTGGCCGCGGACCGTGTTGTGGCCGATGAGGGTGGCGACGTTGAGACCGACCCCGGTCGTCGTGATGTTGCCGAAAAATTCCGCGACGTTGAGCTTCGAACCGCCGCAGTTGCCGGTGACGATGGTCGTCACGCCCATGCGCAGGAAGTTTTCGCCGGCCGGCAGCGACGTGACGTCCTCCGCGTGGGCGTGCACATCGATGAAGCCGGGTGCGACCACCTGGCCGCGGGCGTCGATCTCGGTCCGACCGCGACCCGGGACCCGGCCGACCGCGGCGATCCGCCCCTCGCGAATCGCGACGTCGGCGTCGACCGAAGCCGAGCCGGAGCCGTCGATCACGCGGCCGCCGCGGACGACGACATCGTATTCGGGAATCTGGGAAGTCGGACCCGGCGTGGAGCAGCCGGTCAGCAGGGCAAGGGAAAGGAGCGTGGCGGAAGCCCGGCGCTGCGCGGATCGGGAGGAGGGAATCACGGTGCGCTAGAGGCCCTGACTGGCCGAGGTTTGACTACGGAAGTCAGAGTCTGACTTGGCGTCGAAGAAGACCAATCGCGGAAGCGCGGAGAGGCGGAGACACGGAAGCCGGTCGGGTGGAGTCATGGCTCGGCTTTTGCCTCCGCGCTTCCGTCCTTCCGCGTTTTCGCGATGAATCTTTCGGCTCATGTCTCGTCGGGCCATGGCGCTGCTCCATTAGGATCTGCGGCGGCGCCGCAACCACCAGGCACCCAGGGGCCCGCCGACGGCGAGCAGGATCCAAACGGGTGGCTCCGGGATCGGCACGATCTGAAACCGGACGTTGTCGATGCCGACCCGCCATTCGTTCCCCCATTGAATCCGAATCGTCCCTGCCACCAGGTTGGGCGCGAACGGGGAGTGCTGCGGGCCGTCGTCGTCGCCCTTAATGGCGACCGGTCCGGCGGCGGCGTAGTTGAGCAGCGTGGTACCGGCGCCATCCGTGAGCCGCATGAAGGTGTTGACGCGGTCAGACGAAGGATAGCCGGCCATGTCGAACGACAGGGGCCGCACGGCGTAGCCTGCGTCGGCGGTGATGGACAATTCGGCGGCTTAGCCATTGCTCGACGCATACGCGACCTTGGTGAGGTCGCCGTAGCCGGTGTTCCAGACCTGCAGGTAATTCGTCAGGGTGGCATCGGTCGCCGCCGTGAACGTGCGATAGCTGATCCCGGCG
>JBEIHL010000085.1:0-8238 GCA_040381375.1 Opitutaceae bacterium | reverse complement strand
TGCACGGCTCGGATGGTAGGTAAGGATGATAGGCTCACAGCGACGCCCACGACCGCATGAATCATGCTGTGTGCTGCATTGTGAATAACTTTTCTTTCCCCTCTGCCTCCGATGGGCGCCTAAGCCAAGAGCTGCCGAAGGTTAAGGTGGACTACGTAATTTCCTCCGCGGGTACGAAGTCCCCGGAATAACTTACAATCGGGTCGGCAACTCTGTAAGATCAGACCCGGTTCGCGTCGGCATTTCTGACAATAATTGTCATCTACCGACAAAGGCGGATTGCCCCACCCGCCCGGCGTGGGATTCCCTCTCCCCGCCGCCGTCCCCCCCCGCTCCCACCGCATGCTTCGCCTCCACCTCCCGCCCAACCTCCCCGCCGCCGCGGCTCGCGACGCGGTGCCATTGCGCGTTGAAGTGGATTTACGGATACAGCCCGCTCCGGAACTCCTGCCGGCGCTCGCGTTGTTGCAGCGTTGGTGCGGACCGGGCGCACCGCCGCAATTCATCCAGCTTTCCCGCGCGCAATTGCGCGAGCTCGCCGCCGCGGCCGGTCCGCTGCCTGTATTCATGGAATCAGGACAACCGGTCGCGTGGCGGCACGCCGACCTCGTTGCCGCGACCGGCACAGCTCCGGCGGTCGTCGGAGCCGCGGCGGGACGGATCCCGGCGCGCTCCGCCCCCCGCCTGCCATCGCTGGAGATCGACGGTTCGGAACATTACCTGGCCATCACGCTGCCCTCGCGCGAGCATCCGCGCTATGCGGACGCCCTGGCGCTGTTGAAGGAAAACGCCTTCACGCTCGAGCCCTCCAACCGCAAGTGGTGGCTGCGTGACCGGCACAAGACATTGAATTTTATCGCGGGGAATCTCGCCCGACTGCGCGGGGAATTCGAAGCGCGCTCCACGACCAACTTCGAACGCAACACCGCGCACCTGCGCCCGGCCGAGATCGCGACCGTGGTCGCCGCCGCCGGTGACGATTTCTCCGTCACGCTCGCGCTGCAGGCCGGCTCGGCCGACGAGGCCGCCGTGCGCGCCGCCGTCGCCGCCAACCGCGGCTACCTCGAAGCCGACGGCAAGGTCTTCCTGCTCGAAGCGGCGAAATTGCAGCAGCTCGCCGCCGCGCAGCGGGCGCTAAGCGGCGATCCCAACGCAGGGCTCGCCCCGCGCCGCACGCAGCGGATTCCGGCATCCCGCACCGCCGATGCCCAGGAAATCCTCGAGGTGCTGTCGCCGGGCTTTCAGCCGCCCGCGGCCTGGCAGTCCCGTAGCGCGGCGCTCCGCAATCTCTCCGCGCTCACGCCCGCGCCCATTCCCGCCGGGCTCGACGCCACGCTCCGACCCTATCAACGCCTCGGCGTCGCGTGGCTCTGGCATCTGCACCGCCACGAACTTGGCGGCATTCTCGCGGACGAAATGGGCCTTGGGAAAACACTGCAGGCGCTGGCACTGTTGTCCGCGCTGCGCGCAGAACGCGAAGAGGAAGGTGTAAGGTGTAAGGAGGGCAGCAGACCAGCGCGAACGACCGGGCCCTTACACTCTACACCTCACACCTTGACCTCGCGAGGCGTCCGCCTCGCGACCAGCCTCGTCACCTGCCCGGCGAGTCTCCTCGAGAACTGGCGGCGCGAGGCCGTGCGGTTTGCGCCGCAGCTCCGCACCTTCGTGCATCACGCGGACCGCCGGCTCGCCTCAGTCGCAGATTTCGCCAGCTACGATCTCGTCATCACCAGCTACGGCACGCTCGCGCGGGACCAGGAACTCTTCACCGGAGTCGACTTCGCCGTCGTCATCGCGGACGAGGCGCAGCACATCAAAAATCGGCGTTCCCAGAACGCGGCCGCTCTCCGCGCGCTGCGCGCCCGCACCCGTTTTCTACTCACCGGCACCCCGCTCGAGAACTCGCTCGACGACCTGCGCTCATTGTTCGAGTTCCTCCTGCCGGGCTATCTCACGAAGGTGCCGGCGGGCTTGCGCGGCGACGAGCGATCTTGGTTCGACGATCGGCTTCGCGCCCAGACCGCTCCCTACATCCTGCGCCGCACCAAGCGGGCCGTCGCGCCGGAACTGCCGGAGAAACTTGAACACGTCGTGTGGTGCGAATTCACGCCCGCCCAGGCGAAGCTTTACCGCGACACGCAGGAAAAGTCCGAGCGCGAACTCTTCGATCTCGAAGCCTCCGGAGCCAGCGAGGCAAAACTCAAGTTTGCCGCCCTCACTCAACTTCTGCGCCTGCGCCAGATCTGCTGCGATCCGCGCCTCGTGTCGGCGGACACCCCGGCCGGAGCATCGGCGAAACTGGAAAGTTTTCAGGAGCTGCTCGCGGAAGCGGTCGACGACGGCCACCGCCTGCTGGTATTCTCGCAGTTCACGTCGCTGCTCGCGCTCCTGCGCATCGCGCTCGACGACCAGCAACTCGCATACTGCTACCTCGACGGCTCGATGACCACGCGCGCGCGCCAGAGCGAGGTCGACCGGTTTCAGGCGTCGTCGGACATCCCGGTCTTCCTGCTGTCCCTCAAGGCCGGCGGCACCGGACTCAACCTCACGGGGGCCGACACGGTCGTGCACTTCGACCCGTGGTGGAATCCCGCCGCCGAGGCGCAGGCCACCGACCGCGCCCACCGGATCGGCCAGTCGCGCGTCGTCACCAGCTACAAACTGATCGCATCCGGCACGGTGGAGGAAAAGGTGCTCGCCCTGCAGGACGAGAAGCGCGCTCTGCTCGCCGGAGTGTTCGAGGCCAGCGACGCCGCCGCCGCAAAACTTTCCCTCGCCGAACTCAAGTCCTTGCTCCAGTAGGCCTGTCCGTCCTTCACCCGCTCCCTTTCCGATCATGCGTCTCTCCGGTAAAACCGTCCTCATCACCGGTGCCAGCAAGGGCATCGGCCGCACGCTCGCCCTCGCCTGTGCCCGCGAAGGCGCCGACGTCATCCTCAACTACAACTCCGACCGCGCCGGCGCCGAAGCCGCCGCGCAGGAGATCCGCGCCCTCGGCCGCCGTGCGCTCATCGTCCGGGCCGACCTCGGCCGCGTCGCGCAGATCAACCGGATGTTCGCCCAGGCGCGCAAGCACTTCGAACGCCTCGATGTGCTGATCAACAACGCCGGCCTCACCGGCTGGGCCAGCTTCTTCGACACCACCGAGGAGAAGTGGGATGTCGTGCTCGACACCAATCTCAAGGGCACATTCTTCTGCTCGCTCGCCGCCGCGCGCTGGATGCGCGAGACAAAAACCGCGGGCAGCATCGTCAATGTCTCGACGCAGTGCGCTCAGCTCGCCGTCACGAATCTCGTCGCCTATGGCACAAGCAAGGCGGGCATTCACGGCATGACCAAACAGCTCGCGATCGAACTCGCCCCGCTCGGCATCCGCGTCAACACCTTCGCGCCCGGGCCCGTCAACGTCGACCGCAACCTCAAGGACGATCCCGACTATCGCGACGTCTGGGGCGCCATGATCCCGCTCGGCCGCACCGCCGAGTCCGAGGAAATGATCGGCCCCGCGCTCTTCCTCGCCACCAGCGATTCCAGCTACGTCACCGGCCAGACGTTCTACGTCGACGGCGGCTGGACCGTGCAGGGCATGGTCCCCGCGAGTAACGTCCAAAAAGCCGCCAAGAAAAACCGCTGACGCCCCCGAATCTCGACCCTTACTTCTCGGCCCTAGCCTTCCGCCCCAACCCCATGCTCCGCCTTTTTTCCACCGCCTCCGGTCTGGTCATTGAGCACGCCGGCGCCTGCTTTGCGCCGGGCCAGCCGCTCTCCCTCGACGCCGTCTTCCAGGCCGACGATCCCGCCGCGCTCGTGCAAGCCGCCCTCGCTGGAGCGAAGGGCGTGGCCGCACCGGCGGGTCTGCGCGCTCCGCTGCAATCGCAGGAAGTCTGGGCGGCGGGCGTGACCTACTTCCGCAGCCGCACCGCGCGCATGGAGGAATCGAAGACGGCGGGTGGCGGGAGCTTCTACGACCGCGTGTATGAAGCGGACCGCCCTGAGCTTTTCTTCAAGGCCACTCCGCACCGGGTCGCGGCTCCCGGGACGCCGGTTCGCATCCGGGCCGACGGCAAATGGAACGTGCCCGAACCCGAGCTCACGCTCGCGATCAACTCGGCCGGAAAGATCTTCGGTTACACCATCGGCAACGACATGAGCTCGCGCGACATCGAAGGCGAAAATCCGCTCTACCTGCCGCAGGCGAAGGTTTACGACCGTTGCGCCGCGATCGGACCGTGTATCGTAATCGCGGAGACACTGCCCGCCGCCAGCACGGTCATCGCACTCCAGATTCGCCGCGCCGGCAGCGTGGCCTTCGCCGGCGAGACCACCGTCGGCCAGATCAAGCGTTCGCTGCCGTCACTCGCCTCCTGGCTCTTCCGGGAAAACAGTTTTCCCCACGGTTGCCTCCTGATGACCGGCACGGGCGTCGTTCCGCCCGATGCGTTCACGCTCCAGAGCGGCGACGAGATCCGGATCACGATCGAGCCGGTGGGCACGCTGGTGAATCCGGTGCTCTAGGAAGGCCGACGCGGGTCGATGACCGAGGGACCCGGCTCTTTCGCCCCAACTCAATTCTTCCGATCCCGTTCCCGCCGGATCTCGCAACGCCCAGCACTCACTTCCCAACCCCTGATTTCATGTCGCTTCACGGACTCAGTCTAATCGCCGGCGTGCCCGGCCGGACCGGCGGACGAACCTTTCACGCCGTCAACCCCGCCAATGCGGAGCCGCTTGAGCCCGCGTTTCACGAAGCGGCCCCCGCCGAGGCGGACCAGGCGCTCGACGCCGCGGCCGCGGCGTTCACCGGCTACCGCGCCCGGCCGGCCGCCGAGCGTGCCCATTTGTTGGATACGATTGCGGCCGGGATCGAGGCCCTGGGCGAACCGCTCCTGCAGCGGGCCAGTCTCGAGACCGGCCTGCCGCTCGCCCGCCTCACGGGTGAGCGCGGCCGCACCTGCGGGCAGCTTCGGCTTTTCGCGCAACTCGTGCGTGAAGGTTCGTGGGTCGACGCGCGGATCGATCCGGCGCTGCCCGAGCGCCAGCCGCTGCCGCGTCCGGATCTGCGCCGGATGCTGCTCCCGCTCGGACCGGTGGTCGTCTTCGGCTCCAGCAATTTCCCCCTCGCCTTCTCTGTCGCCGGCGGGGACACGGCCTCGGCGCTTGCCGCGGGCTGTCCCGTCGTGGTCAAGGCGCACCGCGCCCATCCCGGCACGTCGGAGCTCGTTGCCGGCGCCATCACGCGCGCGATCGCCGCGTGCGGCCTGCCGGCCGGTTTGTTTTCGCTCATCCACGGGGGAGGCGCCTCGATCGGCATCGCGATGGTGAAGCATCCGGCGACGACCGCGGTGGGCTTCACCGGTTCGCACGTCGCGGGCCGCGCGCTCTTCGACGCCGCAGCCTCGCGCCCACATCCCATCCCGGTGTTTGCCGAAATGAGCAGCATCAACCCCGTCTTCCTGCTGCCCGGCGCGGTGCGCGAACGCGGGGCGGCGCTGGCGCAGGGCCTGCTCACGTCCTTCACGCTCGGGGTCGGCCAGTTCTGCACCAAGCCGGGACTCGTCTTCGCGCTCCGGGGTTCGGACACCGATGCGTTCATCGGAAAACTGGCGGAGCTCGTCCGCGCCGCGCCCTCCGGCACCATGCTCACCAGCAGCATTCGCGAGGCCTACGTGGACAATCGCGCCAAGATCACCGCCGTCCCGGGCGTAACTCCGCTCGCCCACGGTGGCGGGTCGGCCGAACACGCGCGGACGGAGCAGCCTCCGAGCGTCGCGACCACGACGGCGCAGAACTTCCTCCGCCACCCCGCGCTGGCGACGGAGGCGTTCGGGCCCTTCGTGCTGGTGCTGTTGGCGGACTCGACCGACGAACTCGAGGCCTGCGCCGCGGCACTGGAAGGTCAGCTCACTGCCACCTTGCACGGCACTGCCGCGGATCTCGCCGGCGCGCGTGCCCTCCTGGCCACGCTCGAACAGAAGGCGGGGCGAATCGTCATCAACGGCTTCCCGACTGGCGTCGAGGTCTGCCCGGCGATGAACCACGGCGGGCCGTATCCAGCTACTACTGACGCGCGGTTCACGTCGGTCGGGACGGCGGCGATCCAACGTTTCGTCCGCCCCGTCTGCTACCAGTCGCTGCCCGACGAGTTGCTGCCCCCGGCGCTGCAAAACGCGAACCCGCTCGGCCTGCTGCGGCTGGTCAACGGCACGCCAACCCGCGAACGAGTCTGAGGTGAAACAACTCCAGGCAAGGTGCACTACGAAACACACGAAATACACGAAACGAATCCTGTGGTCGGGAGGCGGCTGAATTTCGTGTGTTTCGTGTGTTTCGTGGTTAAACCCGTCTGACTCCCTTCCGTCCCATGAACTCGATTTTCGACTCCGCCGACGACCGCATCTACGCCCTGCGCACGACCGCGCCCGGACCTTCGGGCGCGCTGCCATTGGAGGCGAACCAACTGCGCCACATGAGCAGCGGCGACCTGTTCGGTTTGACGCAGAATGCCGGCATGGGCTGGAAGCCCGAGCTGCTGCGCGGGAAACAGTTTCTCATCCTCAGCACGCAGGGTGGCATCCGGGCGCCGGACGGCTCGCCCATCGCCCTCGGCTACCACACCGGCCACTGGGAAGTCGGTCTGCTCATGGAGGAGGCCGCGCGCACCTTCAGCGCCGCGGGCGCGATTCCGTTTGCCGGCTACGTCAGCGATCCCTGCGACGGCCGGACCAACGGCACCGCCGGCATGCTCGACAGCCTGGCTTACCGGAACGACGCGGCCGTCGTATTGCGACGGTTGATACGGTCGCTGCCCACCCGGCGCGGCGTGCTCGGCATCGCGACCTGCGACAAGGGATTGCCCGCGATGCTGATGGCGCTCGCCGGCATGCCTGACCTGCCGACCGTGCTCGTGCCGGGCGGCGTGACACTGCTGGCCGAGGAGGCCGAGGACACCGGCAAGGTCCAGACCCTCGCGACTCGTTTTGCGCGCGACGAGGTCACGCTCGATTACGCGGCCGAAATGGGCTGCAAGGCGTGCGGCTCGCCGGGCGGAGGCTGCCAGTTCATGGGCACGGCGGCCACCAGCCAGGTCGTCGCCGAAGGCCTCGGCCTCTCGCTGCCACACGGTGCGTTGAGCCCGTCGGGTTCTGAGATTTGGCGTGACCTCGCCCGGCGCTCCGCGCGCGCGCTGCTCGGGCTGGAGGAGAATGGAGTGAACACGCGCGACATCGTCACCGACGATGCGATTCACAACGCGATGGTCGTTCACGCGGCGTTTGGCGGCTCGACCAATCTCATCCTGCACGTTCCCGCCATCGCCCACGCGGCAGGTCGGCGCCGGCCCACCGTCGATGACTGGACGCGGATCAACCGCGCGGTGCCGCGCCTGGTGGACGTGCTGCCCAACGGCCCGAAGCACTATGCCACCGTGCAGGTATTTCTGGCCGGCGGCGTGCCCGAGGTGATGTTGCATCTGCGCAACGCCGGCCTGCTCAAGCTGGATGCCCGCACCGTTTCGGGCCGTAGCCTCGGCGAGAATCTCACCTGGTGGGAAACGTCGGAGCGCCGACGCCGGCTGCGCGAGAAACTGCAAACGCTTGATGGCATCGATCCGGACAACGTCATCATGAGCCCGGAGCGCGCCCGCGAGCGCGGCCTCACCAGCACGATTACTTTCCTGCGCGGCAATCTCGCGCCCGAGGGCGCGCTGGTGAAGAGCACGGCGATTGCGCCGCAACTGGTCGGCGCCGACGGCATTTACCGGCACGAGGGGCCGGCGCGTGTTTTCACGAGCGAGGCCACGGCGATCGCGGCGGTGAAAGCGGCGCGCGTGAAGCCGGGCGATGTCATGGTATTGATCGGCATCGGCCCGGGTTGCGGGATGCCCGAGACGTACCAGATCACGTCCGCGCTCAAGTACACGAAGGACGGACAACGGATCGCGCTGGTCACGGACGGACGCTTCTCCGGCGTCTCTACGGGCGCCTGCATTGGCCACGTGAGTCCGGAGGCCTGGGCCGACGGACCGATCGCGCGGGTGCGCGATGGCGACTTGATCCGGCTCGAGATCGATACGCGGAGCCTGTCCGGCTCGGTCGATGTGATCGGGGTTGAGGCGGGAGAGTTTTCGCGTCGGGAACGACATCCGAGCCTGAAACCCGATCCGCGGGTCCCGGCTGACACCCGCCTCTGGGCCGCGCTGCAGAACGCGAGTGGCGGGAGCTGGGGCGGCTGCGTGTACGA
>JBEIHL010000084.1:0-8282 GCA_040381375.1 Opitutaceae bacterium | reverse complement strand
GCTACCCGCGCTGGTTCAAACCCGAGACCGCGCCGTGGATGAAACCAAAGCAGCCGGGCCTCACCGGCGATTTCACCGACAGCTTCGGGCATCCCATGACGGTGCTCGCGGTCAAGAACGCCGCCGACACGCCGCGCACCGGCGACGTGCTGCAGTTCCTCGACGACAAGGCTTCCGGCATCGGCATCGTCCGCCTCGACAAGCCACGGCGCAAAATCGGAATCGATTGCTGGCCGCTGCTCGCCGATGTGGCGCAGCGCAGCACGCAATTTCCCGGCTGGCCGCTGGAGATCGACGTGCGCGACAACTACGCGCGTCAGCCGAGCGGTTTTCTGCCCGCGCTGGAAATCAGCGGTGTCAGCCAGCCTCTGATCGAAGTGACGGAGGAAGCCTCGGGCGAACTCGTATACGTCCTGCGCGTCGTCTCGCCGCTCTTCCGCCCGCCGGTGTTCGCCGGTGGATATCATGTCGTGAAGATCTCCGATCCCGACACCGGCAAGTCCGCGTCCGTGCGTCTCCAGCCCGCGAATACGCACGGCGCGCCGATGGCCGTGCAACTGTGAAACAAATTCCCCGGTGGCGCGGCCTGTCCCCCAGGCCGCTGGCGCGAAGCGCCGCACGAAATCCGAAACGCATCTCGACCGAACCAGCAGCGTGGGGACACGCTGCTCCACCTTTTATGCAAATGAACCTCTCCGGACAAACCGTCGCCGTGCTGGGCGCGGCAAAGGGCATTGGTCGCGCGATCGCGGAAGGCTTCCTCGCCGAGGGCTGCCGCGTGCTCGGTTTCGATCGGGAACCCCATCCGGTGCCACTGCGCACGCCGGGCGACCTTCACAGCGGTGACGCGACGTCGTACGCGGCGGTGCAAGCCTTCGCGGCGGCCTGCGGCGACGTCGACCATGTGGTGTTTTCCGTGGGCGCAGGTTCCGGCAAGTTCGGTTTTCCGTTCTGGAATCTGGAACCCGCCGACTGGGCGCGGGTGCTCGACATCAATCTCATCGCCGCGGTGAACGCCGCTCACGCCTTCGCCCCCGCGATGGCGCAACGGCGCCGGGGCAGCCTGTTGTTCATCACGTCCGTCGCCGGCCAGGTCGGCTCGCCGACGGATCCCCCGTACAGCGCGGCGAAGGCGGGCCTGATCAACTTCATGCAGTGCGCCGCGCGCGACCTGGCCCCCTTCGGCGTCCGCTCGAATGCCCTCGCACCCGGCATGGTGCGCACCGACCTCAACGAATCGGTGTGGGCCGCCGGTCAGCGCCGGCTGCCGGAGTTAGAGCGCCAAGACTACACCACGTGGGCGGAGGAAAAGATCCGCAAGATCTCGCCGCTCGGCCGCTGGCAAACGCCGGCGGAGTTTGCCGCCATGGCGGTCTTCCTGGCGTCGGAGCATGCGAACAACATCACCGGTCAGACGCTGAATATCGACGGCGGGCAAGTGATGCACGCGTAGCGGAGGAAAGGAGATTTCCTCTCCTCTGGGAGCGCGGACGCCCTCGTCCGCGCTCCCAGGAGCCATCGAACGGTTGGCCAACGGGAATGACACGATGTCCCGGGTTTCGGATTGAAACCTCGGCTTCGAACCCGAAGAGAAGCGGGCATGCGCGTCCTCTGTGTCCATGCCCACTTCGATGATTTCGAGTTTGTCGCGTCCGGCACCTTTGAACTGCTGCGCCGGCGGGGACTCGCCGATTTCCGCGCCCGGGTCGTGGTCTGCACGGATGGACGCGCCGGACACCAGTTCCGCACCCGCGACGAGACGGCGCGGATCCGGCTCGCGGAGCAGGAAGCGAGTGCGGCCCTCGGCGGTTACGAGTTCGAGTTACTGCGGCGGCCAAACGGGCGGGCGTTCGACGAGGGGCACGGGGCCCTGAGCACCGAACTGATTGCCGCACTCTGGCATTCCATCCGCGCGTTCGAACCGGACTACCTGTTCTGCCCGCCGCTGCCGTCGGATCCGCTCGTCGGTGTGCATCCGGATCACATCACGGTCGCGGAAGCAGTGCGGCGCGTGGCGTACATGATCAACGTCCCGCACGCGTTCCTCGATTTGTATCCCGTGGCCGACGAAACGCAGTCCCGCTGGGTGAAGACGCCGGTGATCCTCAACACCTACGACGGCTACATGGCGGGCGACAACGCCGGCGACCTCGCGATCGACGTCGAGGCGGCCTTCGACGTGATCGCGCAGGAGTCGTGGTGTCACCAATGCCAGATCAACGAGTGGCTCCCTTGGGTCGCGCGGCACCACATGGAACCGACCGCGGACCTCGCTGCCTGGAAGGTGAAACTGCGGGAGCGGTTCAACCGGCAGGCGCGCGAGCTCGGACTCGCCACCGACCGCGCATGGGAGGTGTTCGTGCCGACCGCTTGGGGCATCGTGCCGACGCTGGAGCAGCTCGAGCGCGATCTGCCGATCGGGAAACTCGACCCCGCGCGACGCGCGCGACTGGCGGCGCGGCTGGCAAAGTGGGCGTGAAACGCCGCAACCTGATTTTAGACAGGATGGACCGGATGGGCAGGATTCGATCTTCAATCCAAAAGAATACACCGCGAAAACAGGCCTAACTCGGTATTCATCCTGCAAATCCGGTTCATCCTGTCCTCTCTTTGGGCGGGATGCGGTGCAGGCCGCGAAGTGATGCACGAACGCTAGATTTCGTTCTTGTCGGAATCGGCCTCGGCCGGCGCACCCTCGCCGAGAACCGCGGCGGCCTCGGCGGCGGGCAGTGCTTCGACCTTCTTCAATTTGCGTTCGAGCTGACGGCTGCGGTGCACCGCGTCGTCGATCGTGCTGCCGGTTTCATCGAGCTTTTTCTTCACCCGCTCCAGCGTGTCGCCGAATTTACCGAACTCCGTCTTCACCGCCCCGAGGACCTTCCACACTTCGCTCGAACGTTTCTGGATCGCGAGGGTGCGGAAGCCCATCTGCAGGCTGTTGAGCAGCGCGGCGAGCGTCATCGGGCCCACGATCAGGACGCGATAGTCGCGTTGCAGGCCGTCGGCGAGGCCGGGCCGGCGGGCGATTTCGGCGTAGAGTCCTTCCGTAGGGAGATAGAGGATACCGAAATCCGTGGTGTGCGGCGGCGCGAGGTACTTGTCGCGGATGTCGCGGGCCTGGGCCCGCACGCGCAATTCCAAGTCCTTGCCCGCCTGCTCGACGGCGGCGGCGTCGCTGCGCTCGGCCGCATCCACCAGCCGCTCGTAATCCTCCTTCGGAAACTTTGCGTCGATCGGCAGCAGGACCTCCTTGCCGTCGGCGTCGTCGCGGCCGGGCAGCCGGATCGCGTACTCGACGACCTCGCGGGAGTTCGGCTTGGTCTGCACGTTGCGGGCGAACTGTTCCGGCGCCATGATCTGCTCGAGCAGGTTGCCGAGCTGGACTTCGCCCCAGGTGCCGCGGGTCTTGACGTTCGTGAGCACGCGCTTCAGGTCGCCGACGCCGGTCGCGAGCGTCTGCATTTCACCGAGGCCCTTGTGCACTTGCTCGAGCCGTTCGCTCACGAGCTTGAACGACTCGCCGAGCCGCTTTTCGAGCGTGCCCTGCAGCTTTTCGTCGACGGTGCGGCGCATCTCCTCGAGCTTGGCCGCGTTGTCGGCCTGCAGTTGCGCCAGCTTCGCTTCCATGGCGAGCCGCAGTTCGTCGGACTTCTTTTCCTGCGCCTCGGTGAGGCGCGTGAGATTCGCGGCAAAGGAATCGAACTGCTGCTTTTGCAGCACCGACATGTCCGCGACCTGTTTTTGCAGCGAGTCGCGGAAGGCGGTAAACGATTTTCCGACCTCCTGGCGCAACTGCGAATCGCTCGTCTCGCCGGCCTGACGCAGGGCGTTGAGCCGGGTCGCGAAATCCTCGAGTCGCAACTGCTGCGCGTTTGAAATCCGGTCGACGCTCTGCACCAGCGATTCCGTGGCGCGCTGGAGCGTCTGCTGCAGCTCGTCGCGACCCGCGCGGGCGAGTTCCGCCGACTCCTGCCGGTTCTGTACGAGCGCATCGACCACCGATTTCTCGCCGCGCTCCTGCAGTTTCTCGAGGACATCGAGCCGGCCGAGCAACGCGCCGGGATCAGAGCTCACCTGACGGCGCAGCAAGACGCCCAGCAGCGCAATCGCCACGAGCAGCAGCACGATCACGGCGACTAGGAGAATGGGAATCATGAAAAAAGCGGGATGTCAGCGGGCCGCGTCACACCGACGGTTGATGGACGCCAAAGCGCCCGCGCAGCACCGCGCAGATTTCTCCGACTGTCGCCTGGCGGCGAACGGCGTCGAGGATCGCGGGCATGACGTTTTCCTTCCCGGCCGCCACGGCATCGAGCCGGGCCAGGCTTTCGCGGACGGCCGTGGCGTCCCGGGCGGCGATCGTTTCCCCGAGTTGACGCTTCTGTCGCGCCTCGACTTCCGGATCGACGGCAAACACCGGCGGCGCTGCCGTCTCGGGCGCGACCGCGCAATTCACGCCGACGATTTGCCGCTCCCCGGACTCGATCTGCGATTGGTACCGGTACGCGGCGTCCTCGATCTGGGCCTGCACCCAACCGTCGGCCACCGCGGGTCCCATTCCACCCTGCCGGTCGATCTCGCCGATCAAGACGGATGCCTGCTGCTCGATCGCGTCCGTCATCTGTTCAATCAGAAAACTTCCCCCCAGCGGATCGATGGTGTTGGCGAGTCCGGATTCGTAAGCGAGCACCTGCTGGGTGCGGAGCGCCAGCGCAGCCGCGGCCTCGGTGGGCAGCGCGAGTGCTTCATCGCGCGCATTGGTGTGCAGCGACTGCGTGCCGCCCAGGACGGCGGCGAGCGCCTGCAACGTGACCCGCACGATGTTCACGTCGGGCTGCTGCGCCGTCAGCGTATGCCCCGCGGTCTGGGTGTGAAACCGGAGCATCTGGCAGCGGGCGTTTTCGCACTGAAAACGCTCCCGGATGATCCGCGCATAGAGCCGGCGAGCGGCCCGGAACTTCGCGACCTCCTCGAGCACGTCGGACGTCACGCAGAAGAAAAACGAGAGTTTCGGGCCGAAGTCCTCCAACCGCTGGCCGGCGGCGAGCGCGCGCTGGATATAGGCAATCGCGTTGCCGAGCGTGAAGGCGACCTCCTGCACCGCGGTCGAGCCCGCCTCCCGGATGTGGTAGCCGGAGATGGAAATCGGATTGAACTCCGGCGCCTCCTGCGCGCACCACGCGATTACATCGGAAACCAGCCGCAGGCTGGGCGCAGGCGGAAAGATGTAGGTGCCGCGCGCGATGTACTCCTTGAGGATGTCGTTCTGCAGCGTGCCCCGTATCCGGGAGACGGCTACACCCTGCCGCTCGGCGACCACCGCGTACATCGCCAGCAGGATCGGCGCGGTGGCGTTGATGGTCATCGAGGTCGACACCCGGTCGAGCGGGATGCCCGTGAACAGCCGCTCCATGTCCGCCAGCGTGTCGATCGCCACCCCCACCCGCCCCACTTCGCCCGCGCTCATCGGGTCGGTCGAGTCCAAGCCGAGCTGCGTCGGCAGGTCGAACGCCACGGACAGCCCCGTCGTCCCCTGCTCCAGCAAATAACGGTAGCGGCGATTCGCCTCCGTGGCGGTGGAAAATCCGGCGTACTGCCGGAAAGTCCAGAGGCGGCCGCGGTACATCGTGGGCGTGATGCCGCGCGTAAACGGATATTCACCCGGATAGCCCAGATCGCGCCGGTACGCCGGGGTCGGTTCCGCGGGCGCGGCCAGTCGCGGCAAATCAAGTCCCGAGCCAGTGGCAAAATGCTCCGTCCGTTCCGGGGCCTTCGCCAGGAACGGACGCAGGATCTCGGTTTCCCAACGGCGGAAATCTTCGTTCGAGTTCATGGCTCGAAGCGCAGCGAAGCCACCAACCGCTCCGCCGCTTCCCAGGTGGTGCCGGGCGCGAGCTCCGCCTCGCGCAGGCGGGCGTCCACCCGGTCGCGCAGGATCGCCATCGCCAGCACCCGCACTTCCTCGCGGCGCGCGGTGGCGCGGGACGTTTCCGACGCGAGACCGGGACGCAGGCGATCGATCGCGTCGAGCAGCGCGGCGATGCCCTCGCCCGATGTCGCGCACGTGGCCAGCACTCGTTCCGGCGACGCCGCCCAAGTCTCCAATTGGCGCCGGAGCTCACCCGCCCCGGGTTGGTCGGACTTGTTCACGACCACCAGATCCGCGAGTTCCAGAATGCCCTTTTTCAGTGCCTGGATTTCGTCACCCAACCCGGGCGCCTGCACCAGCAGCGTGACGTCGGCGCGGGCGACCACCTCGGTTTCAATCTGACCGGCCCCAACCGTTTCAATCAGCACCCAGCGGTAGCCCGCGGCGCGTAGCAGTCGCGCGAGATCGGACACTGCCGGAGCAAGCCCGCCACCATGACCACGCGACGCGATCGAACGCACCAGCACGTCCGCGTCCGTCGCATGTTCCATCATGCGCAACCGGTCACCGAGAAACGCGCCGCCGGTCCGGTCCGACGACGGATCCACCGCCACGATGCCCACGCGTTCGCGGCGCCGGCGCAGTTCCCGCACGACGGCGGAGATCAGGGTCGATTTGCCGCTCCCCGGCGGCCCGGTGACGCCGACCGTGAGTCCCGGCCAAGTCTGACTCTGCAACGCCGCGACGACGGCGGCGGCTTCCGGCCGTTGCTCCTCGATCGCCGTCATGAGCTGGCCGAGCCGCCGCGTCGTCAGCGTGGCCCAGTCGATCGACGACGGCGCGACGTCGCTCATGACGTCCCCTTCCGGCGGGCGCAGGCCTGGTCGAACGCGGCCAGAACTTGATCAATCGGCACGCCCGGGGTGAACACCGCGGTGATGCCGGCGGCGACGAGCGCGGGAATGTCGGACTGCGGAATGACGCCGCCCACAATCACGGGGACGTCGTCGGCCCCGAGTTTTCGCAGCTCGGCGAGCACTTGCGGGAAGAGGGTGTTGTGCGCGCCGGACAACAGGGACAGACCCACGACGTCCACGTCTTCCTGCACGGCGGCCGCGGCGATCTCCGCCGGCGTGCGCCGAATGCCGGTGTAGATCACCTCGTAGCCGTGATCGGCCAGCGCCTTCGCGATAAACTTCGCGCCGCGCGTGTGACCGTCGAGGCCCGGCTTGCCGATGAGCACGCGCCCGCGGCTGCGTTGCGTTACGCCGCTCATGGCGTCCCGCGCTGCTCTGCGCCGGGGGAACCGGCTTCGGCCGCGAAGAGTTTCGTCACTTCCTTTTTGACCACCTTGCCCATGGCGTTGCGCGGGAGTTCGTCGACGGTGCAGATTCGCCCGGGCACCTTGTACGAGGCGAGGCGCTCCTTCGTCCACGACCGCAGGTCACCGAGGGACACCTCGGTCCGGTTCCGCCAGCGGATCGCCGCGCAAACCCGTTCACCCCACTCGAGGTCGGGCACGCCGACGACCGCGCATTCCGCGATGTGCGGATGGCCGAGCAAGGTCTGCTCGATCTCGAGCGCGGAGATTTTGTAGCCGCCGCTCTTGATGATATCGACCGAGTTGCGGCCGAGGATCCGGTAGATGCCATGGGAGCGCACCGCGATGTCGCCCGTGCGAAACCAGCCGTCGTTGAACGCCCGCTGTGTCTCTTCCGGGCGACGCCAGTACTCGGAGAAAACCGCCTCTCCCCGGACTTCGATCTGCCCGGGTTCGCCCTCTGCGACTTCCCGTCCGGATTCATCGAGCAACCGGACCTGCACGCCGGGCAGCGGCGCGCCGACGGCCCCGGGCACGCGTTCGCCGTACAGCGGATTGGAGAGACCCATGCCGATCTCCGTCATGCCGTAGCGTTCGAGGAGCGTGTGACCACTGATCGTCCGCCACCGCTCCAACACCGGCACCGGCAGGGCGGCCGAACCGCAGACCATGAGTCGCATCGCGGCGCAGGACGCAGTCATCGGCGCCTGCAGGGCGGGATCGGACTCCTCCCAGAACTGCACCAGCCGTTGATAAATGCTCGGCACGGCCATGAACAGCGTGAGGCGGCGATCGCCAAAGATCTTCCAGACCTGAGCCGGGTCGAACTTGGGCAACATCTCGCACGTCGCTCCGGCCCACAGCGAGCAGGCGAGCACGTTGATGATGCCGTGTAAGTGATGCAGCGGCAGCACGTGCAGGATGCGGTCGTGCTCCGTCCAGCCCCAGGCCTCGATCAACGCCGTGATCTGGGCCTGGATCGTGCGATGCGTCGTGACCACACCCTTGGGTTTGCCGGTGGTCCCGCTGGTGTAGAGGATCATCGCCCGGCGCGACTCGCCAAGGCGCGGCAGCGACACCGGCAGCGTCGCG
>JBEIHL010000083.1:0-8299 GCA_040381375.1 Opitutaceae bacterium | reverse complement strand
GCTCCCGGCATGGCTCAAGGAGCCGGAGGCGGTGAAGGCCGCGGCGCGCCGGGCCGCGGCGCATTGCGCAGCGCGGGGAATCGATATTGCCCAACTGGCGCTCCAATTCTCCCTGCGCAATGTGGCGATCGCCACGACGGTGGCGGGCAGCGCTAATCCGGCGAATATCCGACAATGGGCGAAATGGGCGAGTGAACCCATCGACGAAGCCCTGCTCGCCGAAGTGCAGGCCATTTTTTCGCCGGTGAAAGATATCGGGCACGTTGAAGGCATGCCGGAAAACAACTGACGCGGCCATGAAGGCAATCCTCCTCGAGCAACCAAAGTCTTTCCGCGTGATCGATGTGCCGGAGCCAGCGGCGCCGGGACCGGGAGAGGCGCTGGTGGGCATTCATCGCATCGGAATCTGCGGAACGGATTACGGCGGTTATCTTGGCAAGATGCCCTTCTACTCCTACCCGAGAATACCCGGGCACGAATTGGGCGTGGAGGTGCTGGCCGTTGGAGCCGGAGTCACGCATGTCCGCCCCGGCGACCGATGTGCGGTCGAGCCCTATATCAATTGTCAGCGGTGTTACTCATGCCGACGCGGCCTAACCAACTGTTGTGAACATCACCAGACGCTGGGAGTGATGTGCGATGGCGGCATGTGCGAACGGATGCTGGTCCCGGCGCGCAAACTGCATAGCTCGAAGTGCCTGAGCATGGAGCAACTCGCGCTCGTCGAAACCCTCGCGATCGGTTGCCACGCCGTTGACCGCAGTGCACTTCGCGCCGGGGAAAACGCCCTCATCATCGGCGCGGGCCCAATCGGTTTGTCGGCCCTTGAATTCGTGAAGGTGGCGGGAGCGACCTGTATTGTCCTCGACCTCAACGAAGCGCGCCTCGCGTTCTGCCGCGGCCGCATGGGAGTGCCGCATACGATCCTGGCCCGCGACGACGGCACCGATCTGGAGGCACTCCGTACCTTGACGAATGGTCAGCTGGCCGACGTGGTGATCGATGCCACGGGGAGCAATCGCTCGATGAGCACGGCCATGAATTACTGCGCGTTCGGCGGACGACTGGTGTTTGTCGGCATTACGCAGCAAGACCTGACTTTTCCGCACGCGCCGGTGATGCATCGCCGCGAGCTTACGGTGCTTGCCTCACGCAATGCGCGCTCCGGGGATTTCAGCCGAATCATCGGGTTGATTGAGGCGGGGCGGATCGACACCGCTCCGTGGATCACCCATCGCACGGATTTCGACCGGTTGATCACGGAGTTTCCCGGTTGGCTGCTGCCGGAGTCCGGTGTAATCAAGGCCATGGTGTCGGTCACCTGACGCCGCAAAGCCCGATGCAAGACGCACCGGGTTGTGGAATTCGCCCGTGGGCGTAAAAGCGATCTGAAAGCCGCGCGAAAGCGGACCTTGGAGTGCCCTATGCCTGAGGAATGTCGACCTCGCTGCGGGGGGTTTCCGCTTGATGAGAGGTGGAGGATGGCCGATAAAGGTGTATTATATGGATATGAGCCTTGTTATGTCATGTATTCGGTCAACCGCGACGAGGGCCCGTTTTCCCCGGCTCCCGTTGCTGGCTTTTCTGCTCGGTGCGCTTACGCTGCTGTTCTCGGGTTGCTCCAGTCAGCCGGTGACAGCCGGGCCGCCGACCAAGGTCGTGCCTGATGTGCAGACGTTGAATCCGGGCGACCAAATCAAGATCGCGTTTCCCGGGGCGCCGAATCTCGACACTACCCAGCAAATCCGGCGGGACGGCCGCGTGAATCTTGCCATCATCGGCGAAGTCAAGGTGGCGGACAAGACCCCGTCTCAATTGGAGAAGGATCTGCTCGAGGCCTACGCAACCCAGTTGATCTCGAAGGAAGTGAAAGTGACGGTCGTCTCATCGACGTTCTCGGTCTATGTGAGCGGCGCGGTAATGAAGCCGGGCAAGGTTGTGGCCGAGCGCGCGCTGACGGCCTTCGATGCGATCATGGAGGCGGGTGGCCTCGATCCCACCCGGGCGGCCGCCAAGAAGGTTCGCGTGATTCGACAAGAAGACGGCCAGATCAAGAACTACCCGATCGATGTCGACGCCTTGCTGAGGGGCGAGGGCACGGAGCCATTCTATCTCAAGGCGCACGACACGGTGCATGTACCGGAGAAGATCTCCTGGTTCTGAGATCCAGTTGAATTTATTGTGCTTCCAGGCGCGCCTCTTCGGGGGTGCGCCTTTTTTCTGCTCTGCCGCGGAATATCCTGCGAACTTGCAGGGGCGGCATGGTCGCGACGGGCACGGAGCGGGCCCATTGATCTCGCTCGTGGCCGGCGGCCACGCTGACTTTATACAGACTTAGTAGTCTTCACGTGAACGCGCTGTAAATAGACCCGAAGGATAAATTTTGGTAAAATATATAACAGTATTATATGTTCAAAAACAACGAGTAGCGTATTTGCGGTGGCTACCCACCCGGCAATCAGTAGTGTCCTATCTATTAGCCGAGGCCTGGTGTCACGAAGGGATGAGCAATGAACTTGATCTCCCTCTTTCCAACTGCGATTCCGCGGCTCTCCTTGCGGGGGCTCATGACGAAGCTCGTCGCTATCCTCGCTATGGCGCAGCTTGTGACCGCGGCTCAAGCCGGCGCTCCGGTGTCCGTCGGCGCAAGTGTGACGCTATACGCCACGGCCGACGGTTCGCCGGCCCCGACGTTCCAGTGGCGCAAGAACGGCGCGCCCATTTCCGGTGCGACCGGCCCGACCTATGTGATCGCGTCGGCCAGCCTGGCGGATGCCGGCGCCTACTCGGTTGTGGCGTCGAACAACCTCGGTTCCGCTACGAGCCCCGACGAAACGTTGGTGGTACAGGCGGCGGTGGTGGTTCCGACGAACACGGTACCCGTAATCTCCACCCAGCCCGCCGCGACCCAGACGGTCGCCTCCGGTGGTTCGGCCACCTTCACGGTGGTGGCGACGGGTTCGCCGGCGCCGACTTACCAGTGGCGCAAGAACGACGTTGATATCTCGGGCGCGACCTCCGCGTCGCTGACCTTGCTTGCGGTCACCACGAGCAACGCGGGCACCTACAGCGTCCTCGTTTCGAATCTTGCGGGCTCGGTGACGAGTTCCAATGCGGTCCTAACCGTTACGGAGCCTCCGGGTCAGGGCACAGGTCCCGGCACCGGAGGCGGCGGAACCAGTACCGTAGGCGGCGGAGCCAATACAGGAGGCGGTGGTACCAATACCGGAGGCGGTGGCACCAGTACTGGAGGCGGTGGCACCAGTACCGTAGGCGGTGGCAGCAATACCGGAGGCGGTGGCAGCAATACCGGAGGCGTTGGCACCAATACCGGAGGCGGTGGCACCAATACCGGAGGCGGCGGTACCAGTACCGGAGGCGGCGGCACCAATACCGGAGGCGGCGGTACCAATACCGGAGGCGGCGGTACCAGTACCGGAGGCGGCGGTACGGTTACGGTGGTTCCGGGTACCGGGAGTGGCGCACCCAGCGGAGGGACTGTCACTCTGATCGTCTCTCTGGACTCGGCTCCTGTCATCAGTGTGCAGCCTGTGGCAAGCCAAGCGGTGGCGGAGAAATCCAATGTGAGGATGTCCGTCGTGGCTTCTGGCTTGGGAACGCTGACCTACCAATGGCGCAAGAACGGCGTGAATGTCACGGGCGCGACCGGCGCGACGCTGAGTTTCGGTTCGGTCACGGCGACTGACTCGGGCACCTACGATGTACGCGTGAGCAATGCGGCGGGATCCGTTGTAAGCGCCGACTCTGTCCTTTCGGTGGAAACGTCGCCTGTGATCGTCGAGCAACCGGCTCCGCAGTATGTCTCGGAAGGGGCGCCGGCCCGCTTCTCGGTTTCGGTGGCAGCCGTTCCCAGCGCCTCGTATCAGTGGCGGAAGAACGGCGTGAACATCACCGGCGCGACCGGTTCCACGCTCTCGCTCCCGGTGGTGAACCCTGCTGATGTCGGAACCTATTCGGTGGTGGCGAGCAACGCGGTGGGATCGACGTCCAGCGCCGGCGCCACCCTCGGCATTGCCGGGCCCCCGATCATCACCCGTCAGCCGTTGAGCCGGGCCGTCTACAACCGGGCCAACGTCACCTTCTCGGTCACGGCGGTGGGTTCGCCCGCGCCTTCCTACCAGTGGAGAAAGAATGGCGTGAACATCGCTGGTGCGACAAGTGCGACCTTGCAGCTCAAGAGCGTGACCCGAAGCGATGTCGGCAAGTACACGGTAAGGGTGTCCAACGCCATCGGCTGGATGATCAGCAACACGGCGACCCTCATGGTTGAGTATCTGCCGGGCCGCCGCGAGGACGAAGCGGTCATCGATTCCGATGGAGTGAGGGTTACACCGGACACCGCCAACGCCTCCCGCCTGGTGAATCTCTCGGTGCGCGCCAGTGCCGGCTCCGGAGATGACGGCCTGATCGTGGGCTTCGTGGTCGACGGCCTCGCGAACAAGCAGGTGCTGATTCGCGGCATCGGGCCTTCCCTGCGCGACTTCGGGGTCATCGGTGCCCTCGACGATCCTAAACTTGGCCTGTACTCCGGCTCCACCTTGACGGCGTCGAACGACGACTGGATCACGAATGAGAACGCACTGCTCATCGAGGGAGTCAGTGCCGGCGTAGGCGCGTTCGGGCTGCGTGAGCGCGGGGCGGATGCCGCCTTGATGACCACGCTCAAGTCCGGTGCCTACACGGCACAGGTGAGCAGCAAGGACGCGTCCTCGGGTGTGGCGCTGGTCGAAGTCTACGACACCGCCGTGGCCGCCTCGGGTTCCCGCCTGGTGAATCTCTCGGTCCGCTCCAAGGTCGGTGGCGCCGCCGAAGCTCCGAATGTCGGCTTCGTGATCGCCGGCACCACGCCGAAGCGCGTGCTGATTCGCGCCGTCGGTCCGACGCTGCGCGCCTTCGGTGTCACCGACGCGATCGCCGACCCGCAACTGGAAGTTTACCGCGGTCCGACGCTCGTCGAACAGAACGACAACTGGGGCGGCGGCGAAGTCTACAGCGGGATCTTCAGCCGGGTGGGCGCCTTCGGGTTCGCCGATCCGGAAAGCCGCGACGCCGTACTCTTCACCGTTCTCGACCCTGGCGCCTACACGGTGGTGGTCTCGGGCGCGAACGGTACCAGCGGTGTCGGGCTGGTGGAGCTCTACGAGGTTCCCTGAGCCCGGCACGCCACGATGACAACCCCGGCTGATCCCGCCATCCGGCGGTGATCCGATCGGAACAAGAGGGAGGACCCGGTCCTCCCTCTTTTTGTGTCTGAATCCGATCCCCGGTGACGGAGGCCCTGTGGCGTGGTGTTATCAGCCCAGGTGGGAGGCGGGCGACGCCGGGAAACGGCCCGGCATGGGCAGGCGGCGCCAAAGAAGGGCGTGCCGGCAGTGCCGGCGGAGGCTGGCAAGGCCGGGCGGTTGCGATGCCAAGGGCCGTGCGCCGCCAGAGTCAGGTCCGGCCGGACGCGAAGACGTCAGCGCGTCACTCGGCTTTTTCGCTGCCGTGCTTCTCGATGCCCAGCTTGTCCATCAGCTCATAAAGCGTGGGACGGCTGATGCCGAGTTCCATGGCGGCGGACGTGATCTTGCCGTTGTGCTTGCGCAGCACGTTTCGGATCATCTCGTTCTCCAGTCGCTCGCGGGCTTCCTTCAGGGTCGTTGCACCCTGGCCGCCTCCGAGCGACTCGAGCTCCATGTCGGCGGCGGAGATACGCTTTCCCTCGCTCATGATCACGCCGCGCTTCACCCGGTTTTGCAGCTCGCGCACATTGCCGGGCCACGGGTGCTGGCGGATCGCCCGCAGGGCATCCGGGGCGAACGTGAGGTTGGACTTGCCGTTCTCCCCGGCGAACCGCTGCAGGAAGGATTGGGCGAGCAGCACGATGTCGTCGTCGCGATTGCGCAGGGCGGGAAGTAGGATCTGCACGACGGCGAGACGGTAAAACAAGTCCTCGCGGAAGGTGCCCGAGCTCATCCCTTTTTTCAGGTCGGCGTTGGTCGCGGCAATCACGCGGGTGTCGACGGCAATCTCCTGGCGACCGCCGACGCGCTCGATGTACTGCTCCTGCAGAAAGCGCAGCAACTTCACCTGAATGGGCAGCGGGACTTCGCCGATTTCGTCGAGGAAGAGAGTGCCGCCCGTCGAGAGTTCGATGCGGCCCTTGCGTTGCGCATGCGCGCCGGTGAAAGCGCCTTTCTCGTGCCCGAAGAGTTCGCTCTCGATGAGCGACTCGGGAATCGCACTGCAGTTGATCGCGACAAAAGGACCGTTCTTGCGCGCGCTGCGCTGGTGAATCGCCCGGGCGGTCATCTCCTTGCCCGTGCCGCTCTCGCCCAAGATGAGTACCGCGGCATCCGTGGTGGCCACTTTGCGGATCGCGTCGAACACGGTCTGCATCCGCGTCCCGGTGCCCAGCAGGCCCTCGAAAGAATCCGAACGCAGCGTTTGCTGCATCTGCTGGTATTCCCGTTCCAGTTGGGCGAGGTGGAAGCAGCGCTTGAGCAGCAGCTTCAATTCGTCCGTCTCCACCGGTTTGCCCAGAAAATCGTACGCACCTGCGCCGATTGCACGCAGGGCCGGGCCCTTTTCGCCCTGGCCGCTTACGATGACGACTTTGGTCAAGCGGTCGATCGTCAGGATCTCCGAGAGCGCCGCCAAGCCTTCCTCTGGCGTTCCCGGGTTCGGGGGCAAGCCCAGGTCAAGCAACACCACCGCCGGGCGATTCGCCCGAAACTGTTCCAGGGCGGATGTCCGGTCGGCGGCCAACACTACGGTGTACTCCGATGCGAGCGCCCAGCGCATCTGCGTGCGGATCTCGTCGTCGTCGTCCACGATCAGAAGCTTGGGCTTCTGGGCAGCCGCGGCGCGGGTCGTCGTCGGAGCCGGCGTCCCGGCGAAGTCGGCGGCCGTATCGGGCTGGGGGGAGGGGGACGATTTCATCAGCGTTTGGCGGGGGTGCGCAGAAAGATCCGGAATTGAGTGCCCTTGCCCGGCTCGCTTTCGACCGCGACGCGGCCGCCGTGAGCTTCAACGATCATTTTGCTCTGAAACATGCCGATGCCGAGGCCATTTTTCTTGGTCGTCTGAAAAGGCCGGAACAACGAGTGCGCCAGGAACTCCGGACTCATGCCGCAGCCATTGTCGGCGACCGTCAGCACCGCCCAACCATTCTCCTGGCTCGTGCCCACGCGCACTTCGCCGCCGGGAGGCACGGCCTCGGTGGCGTTCAGCACGAGATTGGTGATCACTTTGTTCATCTGATCCGGGTCGATTTCGATCTGGGGCAGCGGTTGAAGATTCTTGGTTAAGACGTACGCCGACGACCGTTCTATGCCGGTCAAGACGTGATCGACGACTTCGTTTAGATCGGCCGCCGTGCCCTCGATCTTAAGCTCATGACGCAGAAGGCCCAAGCGACCGATCAGTCGGTTGATGTGACCGACGGTCTTTCCAATCCCCCGCAGCGCGTCGGCCCGGAACTCCGGGTCGTCGAAGTGCACCGGCAGGTTCTGCAGCATGAGGTTGAGGGTGGAGGCGGCGTTCTTCAGGTCATGGACAAAAAACGCGGCCATCGCCTGAAACGCTTCGAGTTCCTTCGCCTGCAACAACTTCTTCGAGAGCTGCACGTTCATCAAACCGGCGGCGGCATGGTCGCCGACGCATTTCAGCATGTCGAAGTCCTCCAAACTGAACGGCACGCCGCCCACCCGGTCTCCCACCAGCAACACTCCCAGCAACTCGCCGCGACCGATGATGGGCACACAGACGCGGTGACCGCCCTTGGCGAATTGGCTCGCGTGATAGCGGCGCAGGACTTCCGCCCACTCGGCTTCGCTCGTCTCGATGTCGACCGGGTCCGCGTGCACGGTGAACCACTGCCGCAGAACCTGCGCGTCGCCGGCGCGGACCGGGCTGGCGGTATCCTTCGCGCTCGGCGGCGAGGTTGAGGCGGACGCATTCAGCGACTCGCCCTTTTCATCCACCAGCCAGATGCTGACCGAGAGCGCATGGAAAGTGTCGGCCGTAAGCCGCACCAACTCGCGGCAGAGTCCCGCCTCTTCGACGCGCGAGGCCGTGCCCTCGGTGAACGTCTTCCAGACCGTCCGATAATCATACGGCGAACGGTGGAAATTCCGGCTGACGAAGCGCCGCAACTCGAGTCGGGCGCGGTCCGACTGGAGCGCGATGGCCAGCGCGACGAGCGATACCAGGACCAGGAACGCCTTGGCCGCGAAGGCGCTGTCGCCGCCGAAGTGGGTGACAACTTTCGCCAGCACGCCGACGATCAGCAGGT
>JBEIHL010000082.1:0-8357 GCA_040381375.1 Opitutaceae bacterium | reverse complement strand
GGGCGGCGTGGTGTCGTGGCGCGAGTGGCGGGCAAGCGCCGCGGTGATGAATCCGCTCGAGCGCGATTCCCGGATCAAGCGTTCGATGGGGTTTCCCAAGGAGACCTTCACGCGCCTGGGCGGACTGCGGCGAATCAAGCCGCCGATTCGCCGGACGGCGGGCGACCCGTCACAAACCGAGTGAGGCCATTTTCGCCCGCTGGGAGCGCGGACGTCCTCGTCCGCTTCCGGTCGGAATGCGGACGAGGACGTGCGCGCTCCCAGGATACCCAACGCTCCGCGGCGTGACTTCGCTCACGCGATCGGCAGGTCGAGCGTAAACGAGGCTCCCAGACCTGGACCCGCGCTTTGCACGGTCAGGTCGCCCTGCATGGCGCGGGCGGCCGTGAGCGACGAGTGCAAGCCGAAGCCATGGCCGCCCGGACGCGTGGTGAAGCCATGCGTGAAGATCCGGTCCAGATTACGCGCCGGAATCCCGATGCCGTTGTCGGCCACGATCAGGTGCACGCGGCCCGCGGGACCCGGGGCGATGCGGAGCGTGACGGTGCGCTCCGCCTGCCGGCCCTCGTGCGCGGCGTATTTCGCGTTGCGGATGAGATTGATCAGGATCTGCAGGACCTTGGCCTTTTCCGCCCGCATGCGCGGCACGGGCTGGAAGTCACGTACGCAGGTGATCTGGTGTCGCTCGAGGGCGCCCGTGTTCATGCGGAGCGCGTCCTCCATCAGCGCCGCCGGATCGAGCGCCTCCACCGCGCCGCTCGTGGTTGCGTACGCCTGCTGCATGCCGACGATTTCCTTGATGTGGTCGATGCTCTGCTGGAGCGTCGCGAGTTCCCTCAACAGGCGATCCCGTTCCTCGAGCCAGTGCTGGCCCAGCGAAGTGATGAACTCGGGAATCCGCCGCCCCTTGGGGTCGTGAGTGAGATAGTCGCCGAGGTCACCGGCGTGGCTCTGCAGCAGGTCGGACACGCGCTCCAGACTTTCCGCCTTCGACTGCTGCAGCCCGGTCGCGAGGACGTTGGCCGAGACGTTCACGCTGGTGAGCACGTTCCCGACATTGTGCAGGACGCCGGTGGCGACCTCGGCCATGCCGGCGAGCCGCGAGGTGTTCAGAAGTTCGCGGTGCGCTTGCTCGAGCTCGAGCTTGATGGTCTGCGTCTCGGTGACGTCCATGCCCAGGCCAAATGTGCCGACGATCGCGCCCGTTTCGTCGCGGAGCGGGAGCTTGCTGACTTCAGTCCACCCTTCGCGACCGTCGATGAAGCGGGTGTGTTCGAGCTGCGCGAGGATCGGCTTGCCGGTGCGCATGATCTTTTCCTCGTCGGTCCGGGCCGATTGGGCGTGTTCCGGCGCGAAGTAGTCCGCGTCGGATCGGCCGACCAGATCCGCTGGCTCACGATGGTGTCGCCGCGCCTTCGAGCGGCTGACGGCGATGAACCGGCTGGTGTGGTCCTTGAAAAAGACGATGTCCGGCACGTTCTTGAGAAACGCCTCGACCAAAGTTCGGTCGAGCAGCGGCGCCGGGTGCTCCGGCGGTTCGAAGGGCGTGGCGGGGACGTTCGTCATGCGGCGGCGGGCAGGTCGAGCGTGAACGTTGCCCCCTGGCCGGGGCCGGAGCTCCGGGCCGTCAGGGCACCTTTCATTTCGCGCGCGGCGTTGGCGGCCGAATGGAGGCCGAAGCCGTGGCCGTCGGGCCGCGTCGTGAAGCCGAGGGCAAAGATGCGAGTGAGATTGGGCGCGGGAATGCCGACGCCGTTGTCCTCGACGATGAAGTGAACGCGGTCGCGTCCCGGCGTGGTCTCGAGCCGCAGGCAGACCGAGCGGCCGGCGGCGCCGTGTTCATGGCACGCGTGTTCGGCATTGCAGATCAGGTTGACCAGGATCTGCAGCACCTTGGATTTTTGCGCGCTGACCTCGGGCACGGCCGCAAAGTCGCGCTTCACCTCCACGGCGCGGCGCTGCAGCGATCCGGCGTTGAGTTGCAGGGCATCCTCGAACAACGCCGCAGCCGGCAGCGCCTCGAGGACGCCGGCCGTCGTCGCGTTGGCCTGCTGCATCGCGACGATTTCCTTGATGTGGTCGATGTTCTTCTGGAGGACGGCGACCTCCTGGCGCAGGCGGTGGTGCGTGTCGATCGCGTGGCGGGCGAGTTCGCGCACGAGCTGCGGGATGCGCCGACCCTTGGGATCCTCGGTGACGAATGTCGCGAGGTCGTTCTCATGGGAACGGAGGAGCTCGCCGGTCTTGATCAGGCTCTCGGCCTTGGACTGCCGGAGACCGGAACTGATCATCGCGGCCGAGACGTTGAGGCTGTTCAGGACATTGCCGACGTTGTGGAGAATGCCGTTGGCGATTTCCGCCATGCCGGCCGATCGCGACGCGTCGAGCAGGTCTCGCCGGGCCTGATTAAGGTCCGACTCCATCTCCTTGTTTCGCGTCACATCCTTGCGCGCGCCGAAGGTGCCGATGATTTCGCCCGCCTCATTGCGGAGCGGTAGACGGTGGGCGATAAACCAGCAGACGCGGCCGTCACGGCGGACTTCACGCTCCAACCGGCCGTGCGCCGGCTGGCCGGTGCACAGGATGCGCTGCTCCTCTTCATGCAGCGCGCGGGCTTGCTCCGGATCGCAGAAGTCCGCGGCCGTGCGGCCGATGATGTCCGCGACCGTGCGTCCACCCAGATAGCGCACGAGCGAGCGGCTCAGCGCGAGGAAGCGGGAGCCGCGGTCCTTGAAATAGATGTGGTCCGGAACGTATTCCAGAAATGCCGACACCAGCATGCGGTCGGGCAGGGCGGCCGGCGCGACGGACGGGGCAGGCGGCGGCGTACTCATTTCGCGAATACCAGTTCCGGCGATACGACCTGGCTGGCGTGGTCGCGGGGCAGGTAGCGTTCCAGGACGGAGCGGAGATCGTCGGGCCGCACCGGCTTCGGCAGGTAATCGTCCATGCCGGCCTCGAGGCAGGCTTCGCGATCGCCGACCATGGCGTTGGCGGTCATCGCGATGATCTTCAGTTCGCGCGGAAATTCCGGATGTCCGGCCGCCTGGGCGGCCCGGATTTGGCGGGTCGCGGTGATGCCGTCCATATCGGGCATCTGGGCGTCCATCAGCACCAGCGCGTACGACTTGCGCCGGATCGCCTCCAGCGCCTCGCGACCGTTCGCGACGATATCGGAGGCATGTCCGAGGTTGCGCAACTGCAACTGCGTCACCTTTTGGTTCACCGGATTGTCTTCGACGATCAGGATCGGGGCCGGTTCCGGATGCGGGGCGCTCTCCGGGCCGACGGGGGTGGGTGGGACCGTGGCGCGCCCGGAGGGAATCCGGGGGGACGCGAGCACGCGCGCGATCGTATGGCGGAGTCGCTCGGGATGCACCGGCTTCAGCTCGCAGGCCGCCACGCCGTATTCAGCAATCTGGGACGACTGCATCCGCTCGCCGCGCGAGGTCAGCAACAGGAGGCTGGGGCGGGGCAGTTTGGTCTCGCCGTTCACCATCGCAGCGAGGCCGATGCCGTCGATGTCCGGCATGTGGTGGTCGAAGACGACCAGGTCGAAGGGCCTCCCGGCGGCCGCGGCCGAGCGCATCTCCGCGAGGGCGGACAGGGTGCCGTCGGCGGTGCGGTGGGACAGCTGCCACGCGTGGCAGAGCTGCGCGAGCAGTTTCCGGTTGGTGGCGTTGTCGTCCACGATCAGCACGTGGCTGTCGCCGAAATCGGGCGGCGTGGCCGGCGCGTCGCTCAGCGGCTCCAGCGGGTCAGCCAGCGCCGCGGTGAACCAGAACGTCGACCCGCGTTCGCCCGAGCTTTCTACGCCGATCTCGCCGCGCATGAGCTCGGCGAGCCGTTTGCAGATCGCAAGTCCGAGGCCGGTGCCGCCGAAGCGGCGGGTGGTGGACGAATCGGCCTGCACAAAGGGCTGGAATAGTTTCACCTGCACGGCCGGCGGCACGCCGACGCCGGTGTCGGTGATCGAGAATCGCAGCACGTGCCGCCCGTCGCGGCGTCCGTCGGGCGAGACGTGGAGGACGACTTCGCCCTCGGACGTGAACTTGATCGCGTTGCCGACGAGATTGAGAATGACCTGACGCAGGCGCACCGGATCGCCGCGGACCCGCGCCGGCACGTCCCGATCAATCTGCATCACGAGCTCGAGTCCCTTCGCGCTGGCCGCGTCGGCGTGCAGATCGAGCGCCAGCTCGAGGTGCTCCGCGAGGTCGAAGTCGATCGATTCCAGGGCGAGACACCCGGCCTCGATCTTCGAGAAATCCAGGATGTCGTTGATGATCGTGAGAAGCGCCTCGCTGCTGTGGCACAGCGTATCCGCGAGGTCCCGCTGCTCCGCGGTGAGCTGGGTGGAGAGCAGGAGATTCGCCATGCCGATGACGCCGTTCATCGGAGTCCGGATCTCGTGGCTCATGTTGGCGAGAAACGCGCTCTTCGCCCGATCCGCGCTTTCCGCGGCGTTCTTGGCGCGCTTCAGGTCGATCTCCATCGCGAGCCGGCGGAGAATCTCATCCTGCAGGGCGCGGTTGCTCGCTTCCAGCGCGGCGGTGCGCTCGCGGACCCGATGTTCGAGCTGGGCGGCATGGGCGTGGGCCTGCTGGATGAGACTCCGCTTTTCCGTCAGCGCGTTGGCGAGCTGCAGGACTTCGATCGGGTCGAACGGCTTCTTCAGCACGACGAGCCGGTCGGAATTGCCGAGCCGTGTGAGGATTTCCTCCCACGAGTAGTCGGCGTAAGCGGTGCAAATGACGATCTGGAGATCCGGTTCAACCTTCCAGAGTTCGAGCGTGGTTTCGACACCGTCCCAGCCCGGCGGCATGCGCACGTCGACGAACGCCATCGCGTAAGGCCGACCGGCCGAGAGCGCCGCTTGCACGCGTTCGAGGCCCTCGCGGCCCTGGTGGGCGCTGTCGACTTCGAAGTGGGCGGTCGCCCGCACGGGCGAACTCGATCCGCCCAGCAACTCCGCCTCGAGGTTGTCCAGGGCGCGGGAGGCCGGACTCACGGTGGGACACAGGATCTTCCGTACATCCGCGTGAATCGCCGGATTGTCGTCGATCACGAGCACGCGGTTGTTCCGCGCTGAAGGATCGTACGACGGTGGTTGCATGAAAATGGTAAGCCCGGCCGGCAGCTGGTGAATAGCTGGTCAATCGGCTGAGCGGGCCAAAGGTTTAGCCCCTATTCCGGTGCGCTGCTTCGCATCCGGGCCGAAGGCAGGTCAGTGTGCGCCGTCCGTCGGGGTCTCCCGGACGCTTTCCGCGTGATCGTCCGCCGGAACGGGCGGCGCCTGGCGCGGCTCTAAAGGCATTAGCCCTCGTCGATTACGTTGACTGCGGGGAGGCGGGAGGAGAAGAAGCGGACGGAGTTTCGGGAGCCTGAAAGACGCTGGCGCGGCGGTTGCCGCTGCGTCCGTGGAAACCGCTGCGTTCGGCCGCCGGTTTGTACGCCCGGCGCCGGTAACCCGGCCGGTCGGGATCCGCGGCGCAGCGCAATTGGAACTCCTGCATGCGCTGAAAGAGCGCCAGGAGCTGTTCCGGCAGCGGGTACGCGTCGAGTCCCGTCTGTTCGAGCACGCGCAGCAGCTCGTGAGTCGCTTCCAGCGTCGACAGGCAGCCCGCGTGCGGCTGTTGCTTGATCACGTAACGGCTCGGCGCGGTCGGGGTGAACATGATGCGGGGCAGGCGCTGCAGACTGGGACTCAGCCGCAGCATTTTGCGCCCCAGCGCCCACGTGGCATCGAGCAGAAACACCACGAGCCTTCGCTGCCGCAGTTCCGCCTGCAGCGTGGCGAATCGAACGTCGTCCGCGGTTGCCCGCGCCGTGGTCAGGTTGAGGGCGTCGCGACCGGGGTAGAGCAACACCGGCAGGTGGGACGGATCCCGGATCAACGCCTGCACGGCCTCGTGGTCTTCGAATCCGATGCCCATCTGAATCTCGCTCTCTGCCAGACAAAGGTGCGTGAGCCGGCCGGTGGCGGCCTTCTCCTGCTTGAATTCCTTCGGGTGCATCAGGAACACGAAGCGCGTGCGCGTCGCCATCGGCGTGATCGAGCCGCACCAGCAGAGGGGCCGGGGCCAGAAACAGCGGTAGCAGGTTTCGCGCATGGCGGACCGGCGCCGGGCGTCAGCCGCCGGACTTCTTCTTCGGCGCCGCCGGCGGGGCGGGCAGCCCGGGTGGCAGTTTGCGGCCGAGGGCGTGGTCATCCGGGATAAGTCCGCGCCGGTAGCCCTTGAACGCATAGGCAGAGGGTTCGAAGGGGTCGACGAAGCGGACATCGGCGCGGGCGGGAATCTCGAGTTCGAAGCCCCAGAGCACCGCGTTGACGACGAGACGGCGGAGGCCCTCGCTCACGAGGTCAGTCGCCGCGCCCATCGTGGTGCAGAAGACCCGGTTTGGCCGGCCCGTCGCCGGAGTATGGATACGCGTCCATGCGATCGGCATCGCGGGATCATTGATGCCCTGCTCCTGGTTGTCGGCCTTGCGCGTCTTGCGGTAGGTGTCGGGCGGGTCGTTCGGACTCATGCCCTTCAGCACGTGGCCCCGGAGGAGGATCGTCGAACCGGCGACCGGATTGGTTTCGTAGACCCCGGAGTCGCCGAAGACTTCGGTGACTCCCCGCAGGAGGGGATTGTTCTCCGCGCCCGGCTCGATCACGCCGCGGGTGGCGCCGCGGCGGTTGGCTCCCCAGTGGCTCACCCAGTTCTCGCCGAGCACCTCGCGGCCGAAATTGTTATAGGCCTTGTACGAGCCAGGGTGGTTGGCTGGGAAACGGAACGCATGCGTGCTGGTGCGGAGCGCGACGATCGGCACTCCGCGCGCCACGGCGGCCGCGAAGTGCTTCATCGCGGCGTCCGGCCACTGGCGGAAGCGCAGCGCCAGCACGATGCCATCCGCGGTATCCAAGGCCTCGATATGGCCGACGCTGGCATTGTTGTCGGGATTGATCGTGCCGTCGGGATCGAGCGCGAAGAGTACCGTGCACTTGAAGCCGAAGCGCTGGCTGAGAATCTTGGCCAGCATCGGCAGACCTTCCTCGCCGCGATACTCCTCGTCTCCGGTCAGGAAAACCAGGTGACGTCCGCCGCCCGGGCCGGGTTGAGCCGGATAAGTGATGGAGGACGCCGGCGCGGCGAATGCGCTCCCGGCGGAGGCGAGCGCGGCGAACAGGGTGACGATCGACAGGATAAAGCGGGGCGGGGCCATGACGTTCTTGGTGCGCCGGCGGACGCCAAACGTCAACGCTCCCCGGCCGGCCTGCATCCGTCCCTACCTTCACGTCACTTTATGGATGACAAAACCTCCGGGCGCGGCCGCGCGGGTAAGGTGTGGTGCGACCGCTTGACGTTCGGTCGCCGCGAGTGGAGCGGGAGGTGAAACGACGCCCTTGGCCGAGGATGTTCACGATGTCCGGGACATGCCCGCGCTGCATTGGGTACAAGCCCGCCATCCATTCAGCGGGCGAAACGGGCGATTGACGTAGAACCCATGCACTTAACGCGTGAAACCGTGTTTGCCGGCCGGAGATTGCGGCGCCGTGGCTTCACGATTCCGGAGGTGATGATAGCGTCTGCCATCATGGCGTTCGCGCTACGAACTCACTGCCTCATGGCGCGCCTACGATGGGCGCACCGTCTCGCGCAGCATGAAGACGCATTACGGCCGGTACGGGCTCTACGAATAGTACTA
Source organism: Opitutaceae bacterium (assembly GCA_040381375.1). Lineage (GTDB taxonomy): Bacteria > Verrucomicrobiota > Verrucomicrobiia > Opitutales > Opitutaceae > ER46. The sequence goes on along the minus strand of JBEIHL010000082.1, from coordinate 662 downwards.
CAACAACGGCGAAAGCGGCGCGGAGAGCGCTTCTGCAGACGGCGCCGGCAGTGGCGGCACCGGCGGCGGTGGGAGTGGCGGCCAAGGGACGGACAACTCCGGCGGGACGGGCGGCGACAACGGTCGCGGTGGCGGCAATGGCGACGACAAAGGTGGCGGCAAGGAGAACGATCACGACGACGACAACGACGATCGGAGCGGCAAGCGCGACGGGGACGACAAGAAGAAAGCTTCTGGCCGGGACGACCACGATTCACGTGGGAACCGGAAATCGCACGACGATGACGACGACCACGACGATGACGACGGCAAGGACAAGCAGTCCGATCGCGACCGGAGCAGCGACGGAAAGAACGAGAACAAGGTCACTCTTCGCTTCCAGGAAATCGTCCGTGAAGTCATCACACTCGTTAAGGAAGCGGGAGACCGCGGTGAAAACGACCAGTACCGTCGTGACGGCAAGGACGATCGCGAAGGGGATGGGCATGGCAGCCGTCGCGGTGAGGGACGCGATCACGAACAGCGTAGCCGCAACTGATCCAGCTCGGCACTGCCGCGGGTTCACCCTGGTGGAGGTGATGGTCGGGTCGACCATCGGATCCTTCGTCCTGGTCGGCGTGCTGTCGGCCTACCTCATGCTCGGGCGCAGCGGCACGCGGGCG
>JBEIHL010000081.1:0-8362 GCA_040381375.1 Opitutaceae bacterium | reverse complement strand
TGGGCGAGATCGTTGGCTTCGCGTTGGCTCTTTACGGTGACGCCGATGCTGCCGGGGGTGAGGGCAATGGTCATTTTGCGCGCCGGCGATCGGGCCGCGAAGCTGGCGGGCAGGGCGGTGAGCGCGAGGGAGGCCGAGGTGGCCTGCAGGAAATCACGACGGTTCATGGGGTGGGGATGGGGCCGCAGCGTGCCAGCCAGGCAGGGCAAATCAAGGGCGACCGTGGCCCCAGGGGGAGATAAATACGCTTGCCGGTTCGCTTCGTGCGGAGCATTCAGACCGGGCGGTCTCGACTGGGTCGGGACGGTGAAATTTATCGCAGCTCTCTGAATTCCCCATGGTAACAGTTCGCGCTTTCACCACGCAGGCAGCTCTCCTGGCCGCGTTCCTGGTTGTTTTGCCGATCGCCCAATCCGCCGTGCCCGACTACAAGCTGGGAGACGTCGCGGCAGCGGACGTCATCACGCCGGTCCCGTTGGTGGTCTTGAACCCCGAGGCGACGGAGATTCTCAAGCAGAAGGTCGCCGAACAGGTGCACCTGATCGTTATTCATAACGCGGGTGTAATCGCTGAGTCCGAGGCGGCCTTGCGCGAAAAAGTGGCGTCGGCCCGGATTCTCTTCATGTCGGCGCTGCGCCGCGAGGATCTCGATGCGCCGCCTTACACGCGGGTCATTCAAGAGGCGTCTCGCCGGGCGCCGAAGGATTTTCCCTTCGACCAGTTTGCCCCGCTGTGGGTGCGCGGCCAGCCCGACGAAGCCGTGATTGGCCGGCTCGTGCAGTCGCTCAAGGACGCGATGGCGCAGCCGATTGTCAGGATAAAGAACGACACGCCGCTTGCCACCGTCGCGCCGGTCCGGGTGATCTCGGTCAAGAGCCTGAATCCTCCGCCCGGCGTCGCCGACGTGGAGAATGCCGGGCAGGTGTTGCCGTCGGCCCGTATCATCACGATCTGGCGGGCGCGCCAAATGGTGGAAGCGGCGTTTCCGGCCAACGAAGGCGCGATGGGACGTTTTGCGGCTTCGTTTCTACAGGTGAACGCGGCGCCGGATGTAAAGCTCACGGAACTCCTCCGCGCGCAGCGGATGGAGGGCGTGGCGCACAACGATCGTTATGAACCCGCGCAGGTGATCGTGAAGCAGGGGCAGACGATCGATCGCCGGGCGTTGAGCGTGCTGGCGGTGATGAGAGAGAAGAGCCTGATCGGCACCCTGCAGGTGAAGCTGGAGCAGGAACGGACCGTCGTCGGCCAGATCAAGCATCAGACGACGTGGATTGCCGGGAGCCTCGCCGGACTCGGCATCATCCTGATCGGCGTGCTCTGGCTCCTCCGGTCACGTCCGTCCACGTCCCTGTCGCCTATTCTGATCAATCCCGGCCTGGAAAGTCGCGATGCGTACGCCTTGCCGCCCGGTTCGGAAGCGGTGGCGTGGCGGAACCGCGCGATCGCCGCCGAAAACAAGGCCGAGCGGGCGCAGCAGGCGGTTCGTTCGGGCTTCATGGGTTGGATGCGCGAGAAGGTCGTGCGCTCCCTTTTTCACCAGCGGGAGGAATTGCTCTCCGTGCAGCAGAAGGCGGAAATCGAGATTCGCGAGTTGGAGCAGCGCCTCGAGGAATTGCACGCCCCGCTTCAGGAGCGCATCACCGCCTACGAACAGCGGATCCTGGAACTTGAGAAGGACCTTGCCGCCAAGGGCGAAGAGAACCGGGAGCTGATCGGCGCGCGCATCAACGTCGCGCGCCAGCATCTGAAAGTGGAACGCGAGCGCAGCGGCTACAGCCCAAACTGAGCCCGGCCGGAGTTGGGGCGCGCGCGTGGCCGGTGCGCGTTCAACGCGCTTTCTCTTCGACCAGCATCGCCTGCTCGTAGCACTCAAGGGCTTCATCGTACCGCTCGAGCCGATTGCAGACTCCGCCCTTGTGCAGGTAGGCGAGCACGTTTCGCTGATCGGCGTCGATCGCGCGGTTGTAGCAGAACAACGCCTCCTCGAATCGATTCATCCGCTCCAAGGCGGCTCCTTTTCGCACCAACGCTTCGGTCTGCGCGGGATCCAGCTTTAGAATTTCGTCGTAACAGGCGACGGCCTCCTGGGCCTTGTTCATCCCCAGCAGCGAGCGGCCCTTGGCCATCAGCACCGCGATCCAAGCACTCTGTCCACTGCCTTCGAGGTTGCGCGGCGGCTCCTCCGTGGACCCGTTCGAAACGGTCGTAACCGCCGTGGGCAACATCGTGGTCGTGGTGGTCGTGGTCGCAGCCGCCGTCGGCGTCGCCGTTTGCTCCAGCTCGAGAATTCGCTTCTCCATCCGGTCGATCACGGACATCAGCCGCTGGTTCGACTGGGTGACCGTTCGGTCGGGGAGCGGGGCGCCGTCCGGCGGTAGCAGCGCGTTCGTGCTGCCGCCCATGAGTTCGGGCCGCAGACCGGCCAAGTCTGAAATCCGGTTCATCGCCCGCATCTGTAGGAAGGGTGCGAGCAGCACGGCGATCAAACCGAAGGCGCCAAACGCCGCCGCGACCCAGAGCACCGTGCGCATCGAGCGCTGCGTCTCAACTTGCTGCCGCTCGCGCTCGATCATCAGGCGCTGCGTTTCCGCCTGATGGCGATCGCGCTCGACGACCATCGCGGCCTTGATCGCCTCGAGCTTTTCCGCGATGGCGGCCGTCTGCACGCGGGCATTGGTTTCCGCTTCGACGCGGTTGTTGACGATCGCGAGCTGCGCGGCCTGGAGCTGATCGCGCAATTGCAGGAACGAACGCAACAGCTCGGCTTGGGCGAGTTCTTCCGGCGTGAGCGGTCGAACGGTGTCGGCGGAGGGCGGGACGGCGGTAGCCGGAGCACTCGCCGCAGTCGCGACGAGGGGAAGGCACAGCATCACGACGCAGAGCGCGCCAAGACGGGAAAGCAGCGCAACAGATTTCATGGAGCCTGATCGCGGAGGCTGGAACTCACTCTAGTGATGTCAAGGAAGCGGCGCGGCCGACTCGCGAATTGATCATCATGAAGATGCAAACGAGTGCAAATGCCCTGCTGGCGGCGAAACAGGCATGAACGCGGTGCTGCAGCCGACCGCAGAATCCAGCGCCCCGGAGTCGCCTTCCGGGCGTGGCGCTAATACTCCGGTTGTCCGCTGCTACTGCCTGGGATGAAGCGAGGGAAACGCATTGAATCCGGCGCCACATCGGCGATGGTGGTGGTGTCTCGTTCGCTCAGCGGGGAGACTTTTGGGGTAACCAAGAAAGCAATGCCCGTCGTATAGGGGTATACGACGGGCTCTTTTTTGCCCGGATTCCAGCGCCTAGGCATCGAAACGCGCTGCGGGCAGGAACGGCAAGGGGATCAACGCCAGTATTCGTCGCCGGCGATCTCGCGCAGGATGATCTGGCCGTCGATCAGGGTCAGCGCGGCGGCGACTTCCGGCATGGTGCATTCGAACCGGGCGGCGATGGCGCCACGCAACTCGAGCACGCGATAAAGCGAGAGCATCTTGATCGGCTGCGCGATCAGCTCGTGGAGAGCGCGGGCTTGTTCCTCCGGCGACAGGGCGGCGATCGAGTCGAGGATGTGGGCGGTGAAGTTGGTTGGTTTTTCCATGGCGGGTAGAGTGCTGGTTATTCGGGATAGTAGATCTGAGATGGGATCTATTCTGCACATCATGTGCCGAAGCCTGCGTCTAGGGTGTTCGCCTTGGTTGGGCTCTGGAGTAGAGCGAGTTATTGAAGATAGAATTTCCGGACCGGCTGGGGGGCGGATCGGGAAACCGTAAGCTGCGCCGACACGTGGTCGGAAGTGGCTACACTCCGCAGACCGAAGTCCGGGCTAGGGGCCGAATTCGAGGGTGCCGAACCGGCTGGGCTGGTGAAAACTACGTAGCCTCGTCGGCGACCAGCTCACCAGTTCTTCCCGTTGGCCCCGGGTGCGGTTGTAGCGGTAGAAATTCGCGCGCCAGACGTCGCCCGGGCGCGGCGCGGGTTGCCCGAGGTCGGAGAACGGAAGCCTGATTTCCACCTGCCAGGTGCGGCCCCGCTCCGTCGCGTCGTCCGTCGCCCGCGCCGGCCGAACCGCGCTCTGCATGCCGGCCGCGGTGAAGCTCCGGTCGACATTGATTTTGCGGGACAGCCCTTGCTCGTCGAGGTCGTTGCTCACGACCGCGTCGAAGATCCCGCCCACGGGATTCCACTGCAGCTCGTAGTAGCGACGCAGTTCCCGCGGGGCCACGAAGAACTCCACGACCTCCTCGTCCCAGAGATTGGCGTCGCGCGCGGTCAGCGTCGCCTGAATGTCGGTGTCCGTGCACGTCCACGCCAGGAAGAGCGCGGTATCATCATACCAGATACGCAGCACGGTCGGCTCCCGCTCCGGGCCCGCCCCGTCGTTGCGCTCGAACGGCGTGAGCCGGGCCGCCCGGGCCCAGACTGGCTCCGTCACCTCGCCGTCGATGGTCACCGGGCCAGCGAGCCGGGGCACGACGACGCGCGCCGGCGCCGGCAGCGACGCAGGATCGGGCGCGGCGTCCGACTTTTCCGCCGCGCGCAACAGCGGCAGCAACGTTAAGGCGCAGGCGGCGAAGAGGCGGAGGCGAGGGGACATGGGCACGAAACGGGTTGGCGCGACGCTGGCGCGCGCCGGCGCGAACACGAATCCGAAGCGCGACGCGGCACCGGCCGCGCGCGGTTTTTGCCGTGCGTTCCCGGCCGCGGCCCGACAGTACAGGCGGCGGTCGATTCCCCCCCCCGCCCATGTTCTGCCCGCCGCCGATTCCGCGCCTTGTCGTGCTTTGCCTCGCGTTGGTCACCACCGGCGTGGCCGCCGCCCCGATCGTCGTGACGCTTTGGCCCGGGGCCGTCCCGGGCGACTCCGGTCTCGCCGCGCCGGAGAAGGAACGGATCTATCCTTCGAAGATTGTCGGTCCCACCAAGCTCGTGACGAATGTGACGCAGCCCACCATCACGGTGCTGCGTCCCCCGCCCGGCCTGAACACCGGCACGGCGATGATCATCTGTCCGGGCGGCGGCTATTGGGATCTGTTCTGGGAACTCGAGGGCGAGGAGGTCGCGGCTTGGCTTAACTCGGTTGGCATCACCGGGGTGATTTTAAAGTACCGCGTCCCGCGCCGCGCCGAGGAACCGAAGGGCGAGCCGCCGCCAGGTCCACTGCTCGACGCGCAACGCGCGGTCAGCGTCGTCCGCAGCCGGGCCGCCGAGTGGGGGATCGATCCGCAGCGCATCGGCATCGTGGGATTTTCGGCGGGCGGGCACCTCGCGCTGGCGGCGGCCACGAGCTTCGAGCGCCGGCGGTACGAACGCGTCGATGACCACGACGACGCAAGCAGCCGGCCGGACTTCGCCGTGCTGTGCTACTCGGGTTTTTTGAAGGCAAGGGATCGCGATGAACTCTGGCCCGGGCTTGCCATTCCGGCGGGGACGCCGCCGGTCCTGCTGACGCATACTTCGGACGACACGATCAGCAGCTCCGAACACAGCGCGATCATGTACCTCGCGCTGAAACGCGCCGGCATCCCCGCCGAGCTGCACATCTATGCGACGGGCGATCACGATTTCGGCGTGCGCCAGAACGGACGGCTGCCAGCGAGCTGGACCCGGCTCTGCGTCGACTGGCTGCGGAGTTTCGGCCTGCTGAAGGCGTTGCCCTGATACGCGCGGCCCGGCTGCCCCATTCCTCGCGCGGCAGCCAGATCCGGATACGAGACGAACGGCCCACCCCCGGTTGACCCATGGGCGGACGAACGTGTTTGCGAGTATGCTGGGCACGTTGTTACGCCCCCGCCACGTCCGCTTCCCCTGAATTCACTCCCACCGACGTTCCCGCCCGCATTGCGGATCTCGCCTTCAGCTATCTGCGCCCGGCCAATTTTCACGTGGGGCAGATCCCCGATGAGCGGCCCGACTTTGACCAGCCAACGAGCTTCTTTCCGCTTCAGGTCGTGATGGCCAACTTTGGGGCCGTCCTGTTTTCCGCCCTCGCGCGGCCCGCGTATGCCGACGGCTTGGTGCAGGACTGGGCGGAGTTTCTGGCGCGCGAGTCCAAGCTCGAAATCGTCTCGCTGCGGCCGGCCGTCCTCGCCCTCGCCGACGATGTTGCGTCCCTCGATCCGGAACTCCCGTTCAACGTGCGCCTGCGCGACAACGGCGCCGGACTGACGCCGCGGGTGCTCGAGTCAAACTCGGCGGAGAAGTATGCCGTGATTGGAGCCGGCGCCTTGGTGGCGACGTTCAAGCTGCCGTTTGGCTGGCACGCGATCGACGACGGGAAGCGCACGCTGGTTTTCGATTCCGGCGGCAAGGTTCAAATCAGCCTCAACCGGCGCCGCGACGACGGCGACGCCCGCGCGCTGCTCGCGCAGGCACGAGCGGAGCAGCCGGAAATCGATCCGCTGCCGGTGGACTTCGCGGCCGATTTGCCGGGACTGGTGCTGCGGAGTTATCGCGATGGCGAGGACGTGCTCGTGCAGGCCTTCCTCGTGAAACACCTGCGCGACGACGGGCTCGCCCATGTGGCCCGCGTCACGGCGTCGCCCGACGATATGTCCCGGGCGATGAATCTCGTGGAAATCATCCTGCGCAGCCTCGGCGTGCCGGTGGCTGCGTCCTGAGCTTTGGTCTCGCGCCCCGATTTGCGGCCGGGTTCCGCTCGGGCGCCGCGCTCGGTGTCCGTCTGACTCGCGCCACCACTTCACCCTGTCCCCGCTTCCCCTCATGGAACGTTTGCTCGCCTGGATCCGCGACCACCCGCAATTCGCCGCCATCGGCTTCGTGCTGATCGTCCTTACGATCGTGATGTCCGTATTGGGAATCTCGATGCATCGCGCCGGGCTTTCGCTGAAGCCCCTGGTCTGGTTTCTCGGCTTCTTCGCGATCGTCGGAGTTCCGCAGGCGGTCATGCATCTGATCGATGGATACATGCCGCAGCGCAACAAGGCGAACGACGGCGCCCGGCTCGCGCCGGCGAACGTGGCGGAGCTGGCGGTGCCCGCGACCCCCACGCCCCTGCATTCGCCGGTGCCGTGGCCGGTGGTGTTCGGGCCGGAGGCCGATCCGACGCTGATCGTCGATGCGAAGCCGGGACTGGCGCCGGTTATTGGCGACGCGGCGGAGGCGAAGCTCTCCTTCCATTCCAGCGGCGACTCCGCGCCCGCCGCCCGGTTCGGCTCCGCCGAGGCGGCCCTCAAGGCGCAGGACAAGTACGGCACGTTTTTCACGTTCGCGCAGGCGAGCGGCGGCGACGCGGACGGCTGGACCGCCCGCCGGCACCAGGGTCGGGGCGAATGGGTGCAGGTGGTGGCGGCCGGGCCCGAGCTGTAGGCGTGGACCTCGGCTTCGCGCGAGACAGTGCTCGCGCAGCGGGCAAGGGCGCTAGGTCCGATCTCCGCGATCGCGGTGCCGGCCGCAACCGCGGCCAAGGACGCGGCGCCGGAATTCTTTTCGAAGCGACTGACCCGGCAGACCGGACTCATGGTTGCGGTCGTGGCCCTGAATTTGGTCGCGGCCACGCTCTGGTTTTTCAAGGGCTCGGCCTGGTCGGCGCGGATCGACGGGGCCGCCGTGGCCCTGCCGGCGGATGCGTCTTCGTTGCGGGGAAACCTGCTCGGCTTGAACCGGCCGACGATTCCGACCGAGGTGACGACGCGGCCCGACGGCGCGATGGAGGTGAGCTGGCGCTATGGGGATGCCCGCTGGTTTGACCTGATGCGGTTGCACCAGTTGAAACGTGCGCAGCGACTCCTCCTGGTCTTCGACCAAGCCCGGCGAACGGTCCGGGCCTGGGAGTATATCAGTGCGTTCGACGCGTCCGCCAGCCCGAGCACGCTGCGACTCGACTGGAAGACCATGACGGGGATCCAGTTTTTCGCGTTCGAGCAGAAGCAGGTCTTCGGCGCGCAACTCGGCAGCGATGGCCGGCCCACCGGCGAGCTGAGTCAGGCGTACACCTTCAATCTGCAGGAACTGAAAGCGCCGCTCATTGAAGTGGGGACGCAGGCGGGCTGGCACTGGCAGCCGCTCACCTGGAACGCGCCGGAATCCCTGCGCTGGCTCAACGAATGAGCGGCACCCTTGATCACCTCCGGATCGTCCTCGACCGCGGGCCCGCGGGCTGGGCCGTTTGGCCCGGGCCGGTCAGTCCATTTCCCCGGGGCTGAAAATCCCCTAGGCTGTGGCCGTGTTGGTGCGCCTTCCGGGCAGACCGATCCCTTTTCCACCATCCACCGGAAAATCCATGAAAGCCAACGCTCCCCTGATTGAAGCTCCCGCCAGCGATGCCAGCCACAAGTAGGACATTCTCGGATACTTCGACGCCTACGACGCGGTCCTGAACTCCGACTACACGTTCGTCGCGTACAAGGAG
>JBEIHL010000080.1:0-8409 GCA_040381375.1 Opitutaceae bacterium | reverse complement strand
GGAGTGCCGCGAACCTTGCCGCCCATCGCCGTGATCAGGTCGGCAAACGAGCGCTGCATGTGCGCGACCTGCCGGAGTTCGTAATCCGACCAGCGCCAATGAAACCGCAGCACCGGAATGCCCCAGCGGTCCTTCACCACCGGATCGAGTTCACAAAAGCACTGGTCGCTCGGGATCATCTCGCCCCGGCCCGTATAGCCGACGAACGAGCCGTAGTAACGGCGCATGTCCTCCTTGAACCTTCGGCCATAGCCGCCGCCGGTCATGGCTTCCGTCCCCGCGGCGATGCCCATCGTCGGCATCTGCCGTCCGGTGCCGAACTCGACGTGGTAGCCGCGCGGGAAATCGAGTTGTCCGCGGAGCTGCGGACCGTAAAGCCACCACGGGATGTAGACGTGCGGGCCGCCGGCGCCGTCCTCGTTGTGCAGGGGCATGTTTTCGAGCGCCGGCACCTGGCCGCCCAGCGAAGCGCCGACGGTATCCATAATGTAGCGACCGACGAGCCCGCTGGAGTTGGCCAGGCTGTCGGGAAAAGCGGCCGACTTCGAGTTGAGCAGCACGCGAACGGTCTCCGCGGCGCTCGCCGCCAGCACAACGACCCGGCCGCGCGCCCGGCCTGCGCGCCCGGTCCGCTTGTCAACGAAGAGTACGCCGCTGGCGCGCCCCCGCGCGTCGAGCGTCACCTCGCGCACCATCGCATCCGTGAGGAGGTCGAGCCGGCCGGAGGCCAGCGCGGGCGGGAGGTGCACCGTCGTGGACTGATACGCGGCGCCGATCGAGCAGCCGCGATGGCAATGCGTCGCCCAGAAGCAGGCCGCCCGCGCGCGCATCGAGGCCGCGAGCAGGCGTTGGGCGGTGGGGTTGCCGGGATGGAGCCGCGCCGGGATCGTGCGGTCGTCCTGGCGGGTGGTGAGCACGGCGCGGTGGATCGGCACGACCGGCATGCCGAGCTGACGCGCGGATTTCTGCGTCCACAATTCCCCGATCCGAGCCTTCGGCGGAGGCTGCAGGATGCCCGGTGGAGAGTCGGGCGAGTTCTCCAGTCCCTCGCGGTCGCCGTAAACGCCCACGAGCAGCTCGACCTTGTCGTAGTAGGGCGCGACGTCCTCGTAGGTCAGCGGCCAGTCGAAGCCGAGCCCGTCGCGGCTCCGCGGCTTGAAGTCGTAGGGACCGTTGCGCAGGGAGATGCGGCCCCAATGATTGCTGCGTCCGCCCAGCATGCGCGCCCGCCACCACTGGAACTGTTCCTCGGGCTTCGTCGACGCGTTCGTGTAGGGCTCACCGGGCACCTGCCAGCCGCCGTCAACGGTGGCGTCGTGAAAGCCGCGCGGCTTGTCGGGCGTCGCGATTCCGCGCAACGGCGCCTGCGCGTTGGTCTGGAACATCGCGGTTTCCTTCACCGGATCGTAATTGCGTCCGGCCTCGATCATGAGGACCTGCACGCCCTCCATCGTGAGGGTGTACGCGGCCTGGCCGCCGCCCGCACCGGAGCCGACGACGATGACGTCGTATTCGGATTTCAGATTCGCGGCGTCGACGACGGGCATGGCGGACGAAAACCAGTCACTATGCGGGCAGCGGCCGGCCCTTGGTTTCGGGAGCGAGCCAGATGGCGAACAGGCCGACGACGTACACGAGCGTGATGATCGCGCCGGCGCGGGCGTAGCTGCCGTCGAACGCGCGCATCAACACGCCCATCTGCAGCGCGGCGGCGGCGGCGAGGATGCGGCCGGCGTTGAAGGCCGCGCCCTGCGCCGTGGCCCGAACCCGCGTCTGAAACAGTTCCGGCAGGTAGAGCGGCAACCAGCCGTAAAACGACGCCGTCGTGAAACCGACGAGGAACGTCATCGCGAGGAAGCCGGCCCCGTAGTGGTCGAAGCCCCGAAAGATCCACGCGCAACTGGCGAGCGAGCCGAGGCACAAAAGAAAGTAGGCCGGCCGGCGGCCGAGCCGCCCGCCAATCCACGCGCCCACGAGACAACCCACCACGGATCCGACGGCGGTCAGCGTTTGCGTGTAGGCCTTGGCCTGCGGGGCGCCGGGACCGGCCATCTGGTCCGCCCACAGTGGCAGCCATTGCACCGAGCCCCACGAACCAATCAGCGCGATGCTTGAAAACAGCGTCGCGAGCAGCGTAGCCCCGAGCAGCGGCGGAGAAAGCATTTCGCGCAGCGGCCGAGCCGGGGCAACGCGGGACACTTCGAGCCAGCGCGGAGACTCCGGCACAAACAGGCGAATGAAGAAGGTCAGGAACGCCGGAGCCGCGCCGAGCAGCATGACCCAGCGCCAGGAATCCTGTGTAACCGAAAAGAAGATACCGATGATCCCCACGAGCGCGAAACCGACATTGGCCGCCGCGCCGATCACGCCGGCGAGCAGCGGGCGGTGTTTCTCGGGCCAGACCTCCATCACCAACGCCACGCCGAGCGACCACTCGCCGCCCATGCCGAGCGCCGCGACAAAACGGAGGAGCCCGAGCTGCCACGGCGTCTCCGCGAAGTACGCCAGTCCGGTGAACAGCGAGTAGAACAGGATCGCGATGCTCATGCCGCGCACGCGGCCAAACCGGTCCCCCACCCAGCCAAACACCACGCCGCCCAGCGCCGCGCCGATCAGGAAAAGCGCCGTGATCGTGCCCATCCACTGGCCGACGAAGCCGTCTCCGGTCGTCCCCGCCGCACCCTGCATTTCCAGCAGTGCGGGGCGCGCCACGAGCGGGAAGATGCCCATCTCGAGACCGTCGAACATCCAGCCGAGAAAGGCCGCCACCAGCACCAGATTGCGCCGGTCAGGCGGCGGAGTCGGCGTCACGCGCGGCGACACCGCGGAAGATGGCAGGGGAATTTCTGACACGGACGAAGGGGTTGGCGCGCTCCGCGAGGGCCAGCTCGGAGACGCACGGTGGGGTCGAGGCGGGGGTGGATTTTCAGCAGGACTGGGCAAAGTTCCGGCGTGTCCCGGTCCTTCGAGTCCCCGTCCGAGTTTTCATAGGAGCATCGCGTTAAGTCGTGTCAACCGCAATGAACGTTATGATCGATCACTACGTCCTTGACGATCTCCGCCGCCCCGACCAACACAAAGTCCTCGGCTACCCCAAACCCCGCCGAACGCTCCCCGGTATGTCACCCTGAACTCAACCCGGTCAGTCACGATGTCACAAAAAGTCCTCATCACCGTCGGCGATGCCACGGAAACCGTCGATACGCTCTACCCTTACTATCGACTTCAGGAAGCCGGCTTCATCCCGGTCGTCGCGGCGCCCGAAAAACGCCGGTACCAGATGGTGATGCACGAAGTGAAGCCGGGATGGACGATCACCAAGGAATGGGAAGGCTACACGATCGAGGCGAACATCGCCTTCCGGGATATCAAACCCGAGGAGTACGCGGGCATCTTTTTCAGTGGCGGTCGCGCGCCGGAGTATATTCGCGATGATCCGGATCTGATCCGCATCACGCGCTGGTTTTTCCAGCACAACAAGCCGATCGCCAGCGTGTGCCACGGCTGCGAAATCCCCGCCCGGGCGGACTGCATTCGCGGCCGGCGAATTGCGGCGGTGGCGAAGTGCCGGTTCGACGTCGAGGTCTGCGGCGGCATCTACGTCGACGCCCCGTGCGTGGTCGACGGCAACCTGGTCAGCGGCCGGACGTTTCACGACCACGGCCATTATATGGGTGCTTGGATGCGCCTGCTCGAGGCTGAGCGCCAGCGCGCCGAAGCCGCCGCCTGAATCACTCCATTGTCCTCCCTCACCCCCGGGATGAAGCCCAACCGACGCGATTTTCTCGCGCTCGCCGCCGGCGGACTGGCGCTGGCCGGACGACCCGCCCGCCTTGCGGCCGCCGCCACCAAGCCCGACCTGCAACTCGGCTTCTCCCTGTACGGGATGAAAACGCTGCCTCTCGATCGTGCGCTCGCCGAGTGCAAGCGGATTGGCTACCGCACCGTCGAACTCGCCTTGATCGCCGGTTTTCCGACTGAACCCGCCAAGCTGCTGCCGGCCGCGCGCGCCACGATGTGCGCCCAGATCAAGGCCGCGGGCCTTCCGGTCGTGAGTCTGCTCGTCAACCTCGGCCTGACCGGTGACGCGAAGGCGCACGCCGCTCACTTGGAAACCCTCGACCTGGCCGGCCGGTTCGCCAAGGAGATCGATCCCGCCCACCCGCCGCTCATCCAGACGATCATGGGCGGCAAGCCCGGCGAGTGGGAGGCGAACAAGGTCACGATGGCGGCGCGGCTTAAGGACTGGAACACGGCCGCGCGGCGCCTCGGGATCAAGATCGCGATCAAGGCCCACGCGCTGCAGGCCGTCGACATTCCCGAAAAGCTGCTCTGGATTTTCCGCGAGGCCGCCGGCTCGAACCTCAGTCTCGGCTACGACCACAGTCACTACGTGCTTGCCGGACTCACGATCGAGGCGAGCTTCCGTCCACTCGCGCCTCACGTGACGTTCGTGCACCTCAAGGATTCGCGACGCGAAAATGGCGAGGTGCGGTTCCTTCTGCCGGGCGATGCGGCGACCGACTACGCGGCCTACTTCCGCCTGTTGCGGCAGCACGGGTACAGCGGGCCGCTGATCATCGAAGTCAGCAGCCAGATTTTCAACCGGCCCGGCTACGACCCCATCGCCACCGCGGAGAAATGCTACGCCGCTCTCGCGCCGGCCCTGCGGGCCTGATTACGCCGGCACGCGGCCGACTCCGCGACCCCCTCTTTGCATAGACCCTGAACCCACCATGTCCACCCCACCTCGTTCCCCGCGGGGCCTCGCCCAGGCCCTTGGATTGCTCCTCCTGCCGGCCGCGCTCCTGGCGCAGTCGACTCCCGCCCCGACCGCCGCCGGCAGCCAGGGCGTCGACAACCCCATCAAGCTTTCCGCCTTCGAGGTCCAATCGACCTCGACCGGATACGGCGCTCAGTACTCGAGCTCTTCCTCCCGCCTCAACCTCCGCTACATCGACGTGCCGCAGTCGGTCGGCGTCATCACGTCGGAGTTCCTGAACGACGCGTTCATTTTCGACAGCCGTGAGTTCACCAAGTTCGTGCCCAACGTGCAGCCGCGCGCGAACACCCACCAGCCGGAAATCTTCTACGTCCGCGGTCTCCAGATTTCCAATACGTACGTCGACGGCTACATCTCGCCCCTGGCGGTCAACCGCGACCGCGCGCTCTTCGACCGCGTCGAGTACGTGAAGGGGCCGGCGTCCGCCGCCATGGGCCGCGGCGAGGCGGGCGGGCTGGTCAATTTCATCTCCAAGACTCCGCTGAGCACGAACCGCAACACGTACGACATCACGGTCGGCAGCGATTCGTTCTACCGCGGGGAATTCGACCACTCCGCGCGGCTGACGTCGGACGGCAAGATGGCGTACCGCGTGCCGCTGTTCTACGAGGAAGGCGACAACCCCCGCGGTGGCGAGCTCATGCGCGCCCGCAAGTACGGCCTCGGGCCGTCGTTCCGCTGGGACATCGGCGGCAAGACCAGCCTCTTCGTCAACACGTCGTACTCTTACAACCAAAGCGGCGGTCCGGTAGGCGAAGCATACTGGCAGAACAATGAACAATTCCGCCTGCAGGTCTCGCTCAATCAGATCAACCCGAACAATCCCGCCCAGTGGAATCCGCTCCGCGGTGACGCCTATATCCCCAAGGAACGCGTCTTCGGCTGGGCCGGCCGCGGCCGCGAGAGCGACACGATCAATCTCGCCGCTTTCCTGACGCACAAGTTCACTGATTCGCTCTCGTTCCGCCAGGGCATCAAGCGCAACGACATCAAGGAGGAGCTCCGCCGCTTCGCGCTCGCGCCCGCCGCCCTGCGCCACCCGACGATTCCCAACGAATTCCAGGTCGGCGTCAGCTATCTGCACGAATTTCGCGAACTGACCAGCACGCGCATCCAGGGCGACGTTCTCTACGAGATCAAGGCCGGTTCGATGGCCCACCAGTTCCTCGCCGGCTACGACTATGTGCGCGGCGACAGCGACACCCGCTCCGGCCAGCGCGGCGGCCTCAGCCAGAATCTCTACAACCCGGATTATTCCCTGCCCGCCGGCTTCAATCCCGACACCTACGTCACCACGTTCACGACGGACAGTTTCGGCAAGAACGACGGCTTCGGCTACTTCGGCCAATACTCGGGCTCGTTCTTCGACAACAAGCTCAACGTCATGTACGGCTGGCGTAAGGATAAGAGCGGCTCCGAGACGCTCAATCGCCGTAACAACGTGCGCACGACGCCGGCCGACCTCGTCACCGACGTCCCGCGTTATTCGATCAGCTACAAGCCGGTCGACTGGGCCACGATCTACTACGTCCACAGCGAGCAGGCCGACCCGCGCCGGACCACGCTGGTCTACGGCAACATCCTGCCGAGTGCCGGCGCCACCGGCTGGCTTACGACCGATCCCCGCTTCAACGAAACGATCACGTCGCAGGTCACCGCGCAGATGGACGAAATCGGCGTCAAGGGCAGCCTCTTCGACAACAATATCACGGCGTCGTTCGCGATGTTCAAGATCGTCCGCGACGGTTTCATCCTGAACGACTTCAGGTCGGAGCCCGGCTCGAACGGCATCGGCACCGTGTCGTTCAACCGCAACTACGTCGTCAACGGCGAAAACGCCCGCGGCTTCGAGTTCGAGCTCAACGGCCGGCTCACCCGCCGCCTCACCGTGCTCGCCGGCTTCGCCGCGATCGACGGCGACAAGCCCGCGTCCGACGGCCGTATCGTGCCGATCGAGGCGATGATCGACTCCGCGATGATCAACCTGAAGTACGACTTCCGCGACGCCAACCGCAACGGCTTCGATGTCACCGCCGGCGGCAAGCTGATGTTCAAGGGCTGGGTCATGGCGCCCGGCACCTACGAATCGTTCCGCGGCGACCAGTACCTGCTCGACGCCGGCGTCGGCTATTCCTGGGACAAGGGCCGCTACAGTGCGCGCATCCGCTGCAACAACCTGACGAACGAGTTCGTCTTCATCTCGGGCAACTCGCAATGGGGCCTGCGCCGGATCTTCTTCTCGTTCTCCGGTCGCTTCTGAACCGCGGCCTCGCGGCGGCGGTCCTCGCCGCCGCCGCAGGCCTGGGCGCGGCCGACCGTCACCAGCCAGTGGATACCCAGCCGGCCGGTCGGCCGCTGCCGTCGCGGGAGGCCGCCGCTCGGATCCGCGTCCGGGCCGGTTTCCAAGTCACGCTCGCCGCCGCCGAACCCGACGTGCGGCAGCCGATCGCGATCGCCTACGACGATCGCGGCCGGCTCTGGGTGGCGGAGAGCTATTCGTACGCCGGGTCGACGTTCACGGACGAAAAGCACGACCGGATCCTGATCTTCGAGGACGCCGACGGCGACGGGGTTTTCGAGTCGCGCAAGGTCTTTCACGACCAGTTGAACCGGCTCACGAGTCTCACGCTCGGATTCGGTGGCGTCTGGGTCACGACCGCGCCCCACCTCGCCTTCATTCCCGATCGCGACGGCGATGACGTGCCCGATGGCGCGCCGGTCGTTCACCTCGACGGCTGGACGCTCGGAGCCGAACACAACACGGTGAACGGCCTCACCTGGGGCCCCGACGGCTGGCTCTACGGCCGGCATGGCATCAAGCAGGCCTCCCAAGTGGGGCGGCCGGGCACGCCGGCGGCCAACCGCATCGAGGTGGCCTGCGCGATCTGGCGCTATCATCCGACGCGGCAAACGTTCGAAGTGATCGCCGACGGCACCATCAATCCCTGGGGACTCGACTTCGATGCGCACGGCCAAGCGTTCATGAGTACGAGCGTGGTCGACCACCTCTGGCACGTCGTGCCGGGAGCCCGCTTCGAACGCTGGAAGGATCGCGGCGGTCACCCGGACCCGTACAGCTACGAGCTGATGACCAGCACCAGCGACCACCTGCACTGGGGTGGTGGCGCCTGGGACAAGGGCGGCCGGTTGAGTGGCGGCAACGATGCGCTCGGCGGCGGCCACTCGCACTGCGACGCGATGATCTACCTCGGCGACCGCTGGCCCGCGGAGTACCGCGGCACGGTCTTCATGAGCAACATCCACGGACGCCGCATCAATCGCGACGCGATCGTGCGCGAGGCCGGCGATGGGCGTTACGTGGCGCAGCATCGACCCGACTTCATCACGGTCGACGATCCGTGGTTCCGCGCCATCTCGCTCGCGTACGGTCCGGACGGCGACGTCGTCATGACCGACTGGTCCGACTTCGGGGAATGTCACGATCGCGACGGCGTGCATCGCTCGAGCGGCCGCCTGTACAAAATTTCCTGGGGCGCGCCGCGCCGCGTCGCGATCGACCTTCGCCGCGAATCCAACGCCGCACTCGTCGCGCTGCAGCGTCACGCGAACGAGTTTCACGTCCGCCACGCCCGCCGCCTGCTGCAGGAGCGCGCGCACGCCGGCGG
>JBEIHL010000079.1:0-8508 GCA_040381375.1 Opitutaceae bacterium | reverse complement strand
CCTCCCACAATTGGGCGCGCCCGGAGGTGGGCTTCCGCTCCGCCGCGGGTTATTTGCGGGCCAATTTGACGGTGTAGTTGCCCATGCCGGCCTTACGGTTGAAGTGCCGGACTTGGATGAAATAGCGTCCGGGGATCAGACTGCGGGCGATCCGCGCGTTGCTCTCGAGACCACTGTCGTCGTCCTCGGCGATCAGCGCCGTTTCACTGTCCGGGCCGAACAGCTTCATCACCGTGTCGGTCGGGCCCCGCGTATCGACGGTGTAGGTGCCCGTGCGATCGGCGGTGAAGACGAACAGATCCTCCTCGCCGACCTTGCCGATGGCGGCAGAGGTCCGCTTCGTCGCGTTGACCTTCAGTTCCGTCGCGGTGGCGGTGGTGACCGCGTTTTTCGGATACATCTGGGCGCCGGCCACAAAGGCCTTGTCCATGGCGGAGATCACTTCGTTCGCCTTGGTCGCGATGCCGTTCTTCGTCCAAGTGGCGGGGAAGAAATACAGCATGATCGAATCCGGATCGAACTTCGTGGCCTTGATCTGGCTCGCTTCGTACTTCTTAAGCACGTTGTGCCGGGCGGTGGCTTCGTCCCAGAAGTTCGGGCTTTGCGAGAGTTCGCGGATCACGACGTCCTCATTCCACTCGATGCCGCCCTGCGGGTTCTGATGTTCGTGGGCGAGACCGATCGCGTGGCCGAACTCATGCGCCGCTGTGCCGCCGTCGAGGAAGCCGAGGTTCATCGTCGGCTGGTTGACCGGAATGCTGCGGCAATCGGTGCCGACGTACGACCAAGCCCCGTCGTCCGGGTCGAACGAGATCCTGATCTCCGCGTTGGGGGCGTCGTCGAAGACAAACTTCAGGTTCGCGACCATCGACCACCAACCCGCTTGTTCCTGGGCGATCGCCCGCTGCTTGGCGGTGCCGCCGATAAACCGGACGTGCAGCGTGCTGCCGTTCATCCACGCTTTGCCGATCGGGCTCATCGCGCGCAATACGCCTCCGGAGCGGCGAGTAAGCTGCGGACGGTGCAGGTCGTGCGGCAGAATTCGATCAATGCAGACTTTGGCTCTTTGGTTCATGGGATAATTCTCCTGAGGTTGCGGACGAAAGTAAGCGGGCCGGGATGGAAATCAGGGCTGGGCAGCCGCGCTGTGAAACAGCCCCAGCAGGGTGTCGAGGGCGGGCAGGTCGGCCGGCGCCGATTTGCGCAGGTGCCGGCGGCAGTCGGGGTCGAATCTCAACTGCTCGATCAACCGCTCGTAGAGTCGCTCGGCGTTGTAGAAGAGCGGACAGTGCGGGTCGCCCTTTTCGTGATAGTCCGAGTCCGAGAGTACGGCGGCGAGGGCGCCCACGAGGGCGTTGGCGATCGCGCGCTCCGTGACCGGCCCGCTCGGGGGCAAAGGATATCCTTTGGTTGAGAAAAGCATCACGCGGGTCTCGGTGTCCCACCAGGCATAGATGTCCTTCTCCGCCTCGGAATGCAGCCGGTGCTGGGTCACGCAGGCGAGGAAATCGACGCCGAGTTCCGGAACCTTGTTGCGGAGTTTGGCCGCGACTTGGTCGGCGTGGAGGAAGGCGCGTTGCTTGCCGGCGGCCCCTCCCAACTGCCACGTTCCCAGGGGCGCCGAAATGTCGACCGGCAGGAAACCGAAACGCAGCTGCGCGGCACTCATCCGATCGAGGGTCGACTCGAGCTCCGGGAAGAGATGGTCAACGTCCCAGACGGCGACGCGGCGCGCGGGGTCGGCCGTGGCATGGCGCGCGCGCCGGGTGGTTTGAGGCAGCACGGTCGGACCCCGACCGGCGGGTGGGGGAGTACAGACGCGAAGTCCGGGATCGCGCGCGTAGACGACCGGCACGGCCCAGTCGATCGATTCGCCGGCCAGCGAGTAATTGACCGCGATGCGGGACTCGCGGGCGGCTTTGCCCACCGACATGCCCTGGGCGAGCGACCAATACAGGTGCTGGGCAAACGTCGTCGCGGACAGGTCGAGCACCTTGTACTGGTTTGCCACGACCACGGGCACGCCCCCGGCCACCAGCGCGGGCGCGACCCCGCGGTTGAAGTCGGCGCGTCCGCCCTGGCCGGTCTCGCAGGCGTTGAGAAACACCACCCGGATATCCCGCTGGCAGAAAATCTCGCGCAGGCTGCGGTCGTCGACCTTGGTCGCGGCGCCGCGGCCGTCCTCGAAAAGCAGATACCCGCGGTTGCTCTTGGCGTCGAACTCGCCGTGGCCGATGAAGTGCACGACGTCGAACCGGCCGGTATCGATGTAGCCGTGGAGGCTGGCCGGGGTCGCCTTCGCGAGCACCTCGATCTCGACCATGCCCGCCTCGATCAGCGGTTCGAAGCCGCGGCGGATGACCGCGATCTCATCGTCGACCGAGAGCGGCGCCGAGCCGAACGGCTGGGCGACCGCGACCAGGATGCGCAGCCGGCCGGCGCGCGCCGGTATCCGTTGGGCCGGTACGGCGGTGAGGACGTTGCGCACGAAATGGATCTCCTCCGTGGCGAGAAACGCACCGCGGGCGCGGTCGAACGCGAACTCCCACGGCTTGTCCGCGATCCACGAGATCATCGAGGTGAAGATCACGTTCAACCGCGCCGCGCGTTCGTCCGAGCGGGCCACGTCATAGAGCCGCCGAATGGCGGTGGGAAACAGCGTGTCGAACAGCACCTCGCCGTACTGGAGCAGCTCGTCGTCGGTCGGCAGCGTGGCGCCGGCGCCGTTCACGTAGTTCCGGATCCGCTCGTTCATCGCGATGATCTTCCGGAACCGCTGGCCGGCCACGCCGCCGCGCAACTCGAATTTCTCCAGCACCCGCGCGCCACGGTACATCGCCAGCAGCTGCGCGGGCACCGCACCCGGCTTGTTCGGGTCCGCCGCCGTCGACGGCGGCAATATCATGAGGTGAAACGCATCCGAGGTCTCCGCGGCGAGCGTCGCGGCTGCCGCGGGAACGCTGGCGGCCGGCGCCGCCACCGGCGCCAGCGAGAAGGTCGCAGGTCCGGTGACGGCGGGGTCGGCGGTCGTCGTCCGGCGGAAACGGCGGTCGGGCAACGGCCGCGATGGGTCGATCGGGCCGAGACCCAGCGGTTCGCGGGCGAGGGTCCGCACCACGAAGTTTACGGTCTCGGCCTGGCTGAAGAAATTCAGATGCTGCACGTCCCGCGCGGCGAGATTCCCTCCGGGACCGTAGCAGCCGATGCGTTCAGCCGCGACATGGTTCGCCCCGTCGCGATCGACGCGCCACCCGCCCTCGGTCGGGGTCACGAGGTCGTTCGCGGTGCCGAAGAAACTGTCGATGCCGACGTCGAGCATGCGCGCGGCGATGTTTCCCGTCGGGTGATAGTTGGCGACGAGCGCGGAATAGGCATCTGTCGGCGGACCGGGCGGCTGTTGCAGCGCGGCCAGGAGTCCGCCGGCGCTGTCCATGGCTTGAAGGCCCGGACAGCCGCCGCTCGCGCGCCGCGCCAGCCAGACCAACACCTCGGCGACCCATTCCGCGGCGGTCGTCCACGGATTCGTCGGGAACAGTTCGAGCACGTTGGCGACCCAGCCGACGGTCTCTTCCCAGCGGGTCGGCGTGGCCAGCGGAGTGCCGTCGTTGGGCACGCCGACCAGGATGCCGTGGCCGAGCTCGAAGCGCGGGGCGTCCGCCCCGAGGGCCGATCGGCGCTCTACCAGATTGCGCAACACCAGGCCACCGCGGGAGTGCGTGATCACGTCGAACGTCTGCGTCTCCGCCGGCAGGGCGGCGAGCAGCGCGCGCGCGTTCTCCTCCGGGGTCCGACTGAGCGTGAAGTGATTGAACGCAAAGACGCGGTCGCCGTAAAGCGGAGCGATCAGGGAAAAGAAATCGGTGCGAGCCAGTTCGCCGAACGCGCCGACCGCGTGGGAGAACGTGCCGTGCAGCAGCAGCAGGGTCCGACCGTCGGACGGCTGCGGCACGCGCGCCTCGAGTTTGCCGGACGCCAGCGTCTCGCGGGTGACGTGGAGCCAGCCTTCGGTCAGCCCGCGCTTCGCCCAGCTGCGTTGCTCGAACGCGAGCACGAGCCGCGGGAGCGCGGCATCGACGAGTTTCGTGGCGACCCTCAGGATCACGAAGGACAGCACCTTCTTCAGCAGGCCGCGTCGGGCGCCGGTGGGCGCCGCCTCGGTTAGGTCGTCCCCACGGCTGACGATCCGGAAGCGTATGGCACCGGCCGACGCCGGGCGGCGTCCGCGTCGCGCCGGACCGGCGGGCGCCGCTTCGCCAAAATGAAACGTGAGCGCACCGGAAGGATGCCGCACCGCGACGACGCACGCCTCGCCGGGATCAGGCGTGACCGTGAAATCCATGACCGGCAATTCGCCGCTCCGGCGCACGGCGACGGGAGGACTTGCCTCGATGACTTCCGCGACGGTTACGCCGGCAGCGAGAAACTCGCTCGGCAGCGTTGCCGCCGTGGTCCTGCGGCCGGTCGCCGCCGGGCGGGTGCGCTTCACTTGCCAGGACTCGGAGTGCAGAAGGACATTCATGGGTTGGGGGCGGGGCGGACGGCCGACTCGATCGCGGAAGGCGCGGCGACCGGGCTGCGGACGACAGAAGCAATGCGGTGCTTATAGCACCTTTCTTACAATAGGCACGTTTGCCAAGTCCACCCTCAGGGCGAGCACTATCGCAGCCCGGCGGTGAGAGACCGCGCCGCGATTTCATGCCGATTAGCAGCGTAAATGCGCAACCGATGGTCGGAGGTTTGCCGATGGATAAGTGGTGCTCCGCGAACCGATGAATGCGGTCGACTTCACCTTGCCCAAAGGGCTACACTTGCGCCCATGAGGGATGGGCTTTTCTCGTTCACCCAGCGGCCCGCGGTATTCGCCAAGATACTTGCGGCCGCGCTGCTGTTCGCTGCCGGCGGGCTGCGGGGACAGACGGTCTACACCTGGACCTCGGGTGACATTCTGACGGGTGTGATTTCTCCCGCGGGCCTCACGACGGTCAATGTCGGTGACACGCTCAATATCGTGACCGCCGCGAATCACGACATCGGCTCCCTCACCGTCGTGAATAACGGCACCGTCAATTGGTCCCAAGGACCGGTGCGAGGTGGAGGATCGCTGACCAATAACGCGGTATGGAACGACGCGGCCACCTCGATCATCAATGGGGCTTTCGGCGCCTTCAACTTCGTCAACAGCAGCGGGGCGTCTTACGTCAAGACAACGGGCACGACGAGTTTCAATGTCGGCTTCAATAACTCCGGCAGTCTGCTCGTCAGCGGCGGTACGCTGAATCTAGCGGCCGGGGGCACCTTCACCTCCGGTTCCTCCGTGGGTCGCTCCGGTTCCGGCGTGGTGCAGCTCACGGGCGGCACCCTCACGATGACCGGCACGATCGCGACGACTGACTTCAGCCTGAACGGCGGCACGGTCGCCGGCACGCACAGCATCAGTGGAGTGTTGAACTGGCTGGCGGGAAATATGAACTCCGCCGGCGTCACGACGATTCTCGCCGGCAGCACGTTCACGATTTCCACCGGTGTCGTCCACGACTTCGCCGCTCGCTCCATCGTCAACCAGGGCACGATCAACTGGCAGGCCGGAAGTCTGCGTTCGGGGAGCGGGGGCAACATCACCAACCACGCCGTGTGGAACGATACCGCCAGCGGCTATGCCCTGAACAATGATTACGGCGGCGTCGGTGGCACGACCTTCATCAATGCCGCGACCGGCACGTACAACAAGCTGTCGGGCGTCACGACGTTCAATGCGCCGCTCGTGAATTACGGCACCGTGATCGCGGCGGGCGGGTCGCTCAATCTCGCTGCCGGCGGTACGCTCTACGACGGATCGTCGATCGGCAGCAGCGGGAGCGGCGTCGCCCAACTCACCGGCGGCGTCCTGTCCGCCGGCGGCAGCGTCGGCTTCACCGCGACCAACTTCCGCCTCACTTCCGGACAGCTTTCCGGCAACATGACGTTTCTCGGCGTCACGGACTGGATCGGGAGCAACTTCAACACGCCCGGCACCGCGACCGTCGGCAGCGGCGCCACGCTCGTGGTGGCAGGCCCGGCGGAGCACGACTTTCGTGGCCACGCGATCGTAAACAATGGCACGGTGAGCTGGACCGAAGGCCGGCTGCGCTCTGGTTCCGGCGGCACCATCACGAACAACGCCCAATGGAACGACACCGCCGCGTCCTCGGCCGTGAACAATGACTACGGCGGCGTCGGTGGCACCACGTTCATCAACGCGGTCACCGGAAACTACAGCAAGACCACGGGCACGACCACGATGAACGTGCCGTTGGTCAATCGCGGCACGGTGGGGGTCTCCGGCGGCACCCTCAACCTGGCGGACGGCGGCACCTTTCACGACGGCTCCAGCATCGGCAGCAGCGGACTGGGCTTAGTGCAGCTCACGGGCGGAACGCTGACTGCCGGGGGCGTGGGCGGCTTCACCTCGGGCGGATTCAAACTCACTGGCGGACAGGTCTCAGGCAACATCACCTTTCTCGGCACGACAGAGTGGACGGGGACGAATTTCAACACGACGGGCACGGCGACGATCGGATCCGGGGCGACGCTGGTTGTGACCGGGTCGGCGGATCATGATTTTCGCAGCCGTGCCATCGTGAACCAGGGCACGGTGAACTGGACCGGCGGGCGCCTGCGCTCCGGCTCCGGCGGCTCGATTACGAATTACGCCGTGTGGAACGACTCCGGCAGCGGCTTCGCGATCAACAATGATTACGGCGGCGTCGGCGGCACGACCTTTATCAACGCCGCGGGCGGCACGTATCGAAAAAGTGGAGGCACGACGAGCATGCTGGTGCCGATGGTCAACAGCGGCCTGATCGACCTTCAGTCGGGCACCCTGGCGCTCTCGAGTACTTTCGACAACGGCGGTACGCTCGCGCTTGGGAGCGGCGCGACGTTGAGTTCGACTCTGCCCCTTACCTTCGAGTCCGGGTCGGTCGTGCGGGGCGATGGCAACGTGTCGGCACCCACGATCACGGTTTCCAGTGACGTCAATCCCGGCACCGCACCGAATACCGGACTGCTGACCTTCCACGGCACCACGTTCTTCCTTGCCGGCGCGACCGTGACGTTCGACCTCGGCGGTCAAACCAAGGGCACGCAGTACGATCACCTCGACGTCAACGGGGTGTTCCACGCGGGCGGCAATCTGGCCGTTCGCTTCACCGGTGGTTTCCAGGCGGCGGTGAATGGCACGATGACCTTCGAGTTGATCAGCGGCACCGCCATCACCGGATCTTTTCTCAATGTGGCGAACGGCGGTTTTCTCACCACCGCGGACGGCTTGGGCACGTTCAAGGTGAACTACGGCCCACACAGTGGGTTCGCCGCGAACGAGGTTGTCCTTTCCAACTTCGTCGCCGTACCGGAGCCGTCGACCTGGGCGCTGCTCATCACCGGCCTAGGCGTTGCGGCCTACACGCGTCTTCGCCGCCGGGCCTGATCCCGGCGGGTCCGCTACTCGACCGTGACGGATTTGGCGAGGTTGCGCGGCTTGTCGACGTCGCAGCCGCGTTCGACGGCGATGCAGTAGCTCGGCCGTTGCTCGGGAATCGACGCAACGATCGGCAGCACGGCCTCGTGGCAGGCGGGAATCCGAATCACCTCGTCCGCGAGTCCCTCGGGCAGGGTGGCATCTTCCGTGACGATCGCGATGATGGTTCCCTGGCGCGCCTTGATCTCCTGCATCGAGAAAACGACCTGGTTGAAGATCTCGTTGTGCGGCGCGAAGACCACGCTGGGGCATTCCTTGCTGATGAGCGCAATCGGCCCGTGCTTCATCTCCGCCGCCGGGTAACCCTCGGCGTGGATATGGGAAATCTCCTTCAGTTTGAGCGCGCCCTCGGGCGCGATCGGGAAAAGCGAAAGCCGGCCGAGGAACAGCATGTCGGCGTAGCGGGCGTACCGTTTGGCGATGCCCTTGATGTGCTCCGCCTGCCGATCGCCGCAACGTCGCTCGCGACCAGGCTCTCGTTGTCACTTAGGCCGAGAAAGCGGCGAACCCTTGCGCGCCGTCACCAGTTCGCCCGGCGCGTCGAGCCCCATGATGACGATCCCGTAGGTGCCTTCAACGTGGCGCAGAGTCTTGCGCACGCTCTCGACAAAGCGGCTGTCGCCATTTCCGGCCGGCGGTTCCTTCGCGTAGTGGTAGGCGATCAGATTGCACAGGACTTCGGTGTCGGTCTCGGAACTGAACGTGTAGTCCCGGCCGAGGAGGAATTTTTGGTCTGCGCGTAGTTCTCGATGACGCCGTTGTGGATCAGGGCGATGCGGCCATCGCTGTTGAGGTGAGGGTGGGCGTTGGCTTCGGTCACGCCGCCATGCGTGGCCCAGCGCGTATGGCCGATCCCGACATGGCCGGTGAGAGGCCCCTTGAGTAACTTTTTTTCAAGATTTGCCAATTTGCCTTCGGCGCGGCAGCGGGTAATCGCGCCATCCGAAAGCGTTGCAATGCCCGTGGAATCATAGCCGCGATATTCAAGGCGG
>JBEIHL010000078.1:0-8601 GCA_040381375.1 Opitutaceae bacterium | reverse complement strand
CCGGGCTCAGCCAAGCCGTCGGAGCGCTCGCCGCCGAGCTCGCGGCGGCGGTGCCGAAGCCGGAAGCGGGAGCCTGGGAGCGCCGGGCTCCAGCCCGGCTTCCGGTTCCGATCTGCCGAGCGAGGGCTCGGCGCTCCCAGGGGAGGAGGAAAGCGGCGCAGGGACACGCCGCTCCACCGTTACTTCAGCGCCGCCGCGATGCGGGCGAGCGCGGTCTCGACGTTCGCGCGCGAGTTGAACGCGCTGATCCGCACGTGGCCTTCGCCGCACTTGCCGAAGCCGGCGCCGGGCGTGCAGACGACCTGGGCCTCGTTCAGCAGCAGGTCGAAGAATTCCCACGAGTCGCGTCCGGTGTTCACCCAGATGTACGGCGCGTTGTCGCCGCCGATGCAGGAGAACCCGAGCTTCGTCATCGCGTCGCGCACGAGCTTCGCGTTGGCCAGGTAGAAGTCGATCAGGTCGCTCGTCTGCTTCTTGCCGGCGTCGGTGTAGATCGCGGCCGCGGCCTTCTGGATCGGATACGCGACGCCATTGAACTTCGTCGTGTGGCGGCGATTCCAGAGCGCATACAGCGCGTGGGCGTTGCCCGCGGCGTCGTACGCCATCAGCGTCTTCGGCACCACGGTGTACGCGCAGCGGGTGCCGGTGAATCCGGCGGTCTTGGAGAAGCTGCGGAACTCGATCGCAACCTCGCGCGCGCCCTCGATCTCGTAGATGGAGTGCGGGATCTCCGGGTTGCGGATGTACGCCTCGTAGGCGGAATCGAACAGGATGACGGCCTTGTTCCGCCTGGCGTACTCGACCCACGCGGTGAGCTGGGCGCGAGTGGCGACGGCGCCGGTCGGATTGTTCGGGAAGCAGAGATAGATGAGATCCGTCGCGACGCCGGGCACGGAGGGCACATAGCCGTTGGCGGGCGTGCTCTCGAGGTACGTGATGCCCTGGTAACGGCCATCGACATTGGCCCCGGTCCGGCCGGCCATGACGTTCGTGTCCACATAGACCGGATACACCGGATCCGGGATCGCGAGCCGCACGTCCTGGGCGAAGATTTCCTGGATGTTGCCGCAGTCGCACTTCGAGCCGTCGGAGACGAAGATCTCGTCGGCCTCGATCTTGCAGCCCCGCGCCGCGTAGTCGTGCTGCGCAATCGCCTCGCGGAGGAACGCGTAACCCTGCTCGGGGCCGTAGCCCTTGAAGGTCGCCCGGTGCGCCATTTCGTCGGTCGCGGCATGCATCGCCTCGATGCACACGGGCGGGAGCGGTTCGGTCACGTCGCCGATGCCGAGCCGGATGACGGGCTTCGTCGGGTTGGCCGCGACGTAGGCGCTCACGCGCTTGGCGATGTCACTGAAAAGGTAGGACGCCTTCAGTTTGGTGTAGTTCTCGTTGATGCGGATCATGGGAGTCGGGAATCGGGGAGAAGGGGAACGACGGGCGAAAAACTTGAACAAACGGGTCGCGTCCGGATAGTTCAAGCCCGACGTTTTCCCCTCTAACGAGCGTCCAGCATGCAAAAAATCGAAACGGTGCAGGAAATGCGGTCGGTGGCCGCCCAGTTCAGGCAGGCGGGCCGCACGATCGCCCTCGTGCCGACCAGCGGTGCGCTCCACGCGGGCCACGTTTCCCTGATCGAACTCGCCGAGCAACGCGCTGACGTCGTGGTGGTGGCGGTGTTTGTCAACCCGCTGGCGTTCAGCTCCAGCGACAACATCGTGCGCTATCCGCGCACACCCGAGGCCGACCTCCGGCTCTGCGAGTCGCTGCAGGTCGACGCGGTGTTCATGCCGGCCGTGGAGGAAATGTACCCGAAGGGGTTCTCGACGTACGTGGTCGAGGAAACAGTCAGCAAGCCGCTGTGCGGCGTGTCGCGTCCAACCCACTTTCGGGGCGTGACGACGGGCACAGCCAAGTTGCTCAACATTGTCCGCCCCGACGTGCTCGTGCTGGGCCAGCGCGACGCTCAACTTGCCGCCGTCGTGCGCAAGATGGTCGATGACCTGCACTGTGGCGTTGAGGTCGTCGTGGCCCCAACCGTGCGGGAGCCCGATGGTTTGGCGGTGGCGGTGCGGAACCGCGATCTGTCACCGGGTCAGCGGCTCGAAGCGCAGGCGATCAATCAGGCCTTGGTGCGCGCGAAGGAAATGGTGGCGCAGGGCGTGCGCAGCACCGACCGAATCATCGCCGAGGCGACCCACCTGCTGGGCGAGCGTCGGCAGATCCGGGTGATCTATGTGTCGATGGTCGATGCCGTCACGATGGAGCCGGTCCGCGAACTGACCCCCGGCCGCACGCTCTTAGCGATCGCCGTTTGGGTCAATGAGGTGCGGTTGATCGATAACGTCGTGCTTTAGCGCACGAGGCGAGGGGCGATAGGCGATAGGCGATCGGGGACGAGCCAAGGTGGAGCAGCCTGTCCCCAGGCTGCTTTCGAGTGTATCGATTACCGGTCAGGCTTCTCGAATCTCCGCACTCTCCCAAACCAGCGGCCTGGGGACAGGCCGCTCCACCTTACAGCAACCGCGCCCTACAACAGCCGTCCCGGCTGATACTCCGCCGCGCCGCGGTGCTTGCGGGCAAGCGGTTTCACTTCGGCGAGGAAGGCGTCGACCTGATGCGGCGCGGCGCCGACGAAGCGCGCGTTCTCGGCGAGGATCGACTGGAGGGCCTTTTTCCCGAGTCCGATGCGCCGGTCGGTGGCGAGGCGGGAGAGCAGGTCGGCGTCGCCGTTGCCGGAGCGAAGCGCCTTGGCGGCGGCGAGGGCGTGTTCCTTGATGGCTTCGTGCGCGGTTTCACGGCCGGCGCCGTGCTTCACGGCTTCCATTAGGATCGTGGTTGTGGCCAGGAAGGGCAGGTTGCGCTCGTTTTCGGCGGCCACCGCGGCGGGGAAAACTTCCATCTGGCGCAGCACCGTGAGGTAGGTCTCGAGCGCGCCGTCGATGGCGAAGAACGCGTCCGGCAGCGCGACGCGCCGCACCACGGAGCAGGAGACGTCACCCTCGTTCCACTGGTGGCCGGCGAGCGCGCCGGTCATGGTGACGTAGCCGCTGAGGATGGTGGCGAAACCGCAGATGCGTTCGCAGTTCCGGGCGTTGACCTTGTGCGGCATGGCCGAGGAACCGACCTGACCCGCCTGAAATCCCTCGGTGAGCAACCCGGCCCCGGCCATCAGGCGCAGCGTCGTGGCGAAACTCGCGGCCGCGGCGCCGAGCTGGTGCAGGGCGCTGACGACTTCGAAGTCCAGGCTGCGCGGATACACCTGGCCGACCGAACTGAGCGAAGCGTGGAAGCCGAGGTGCTTCAGCACCCGGTTTTCGAGCTGGTCCACCTTGGCGGAGTCACCGCCCAACAACGTGAGCTGGTCCAGCTGCGTGCCGACCGCGCCCTTGAGGCCGCGAACCGGATAACGCGCGAGCAGCTCCTCGATGCGGGTGTAGGCTCCGAGCAGTTCCTGGCCGAACATCGCGAGCCGCTTGCCGAGCGTCGTCGGTTGCGCCGGGACGTTGTGCGTGCGGCCCGTGATCATGAGATCGCGGTGGGCCCCGGCCTGCTCGGCGAGGGCGAGGAGCGCGGCGGCGGCCTTGAAATGGACGAGCTTGAGCGACCGGAGAATCTGGAGCTGCTCGACGTTCTCGGTGAGGTCGCGGCTGGTCAGCCCGAGGTGGATGAACTGGCGCTTGGCGAGTTCGGAGAACTCCTCGATCCGCGCCTTCACGTCGTGGAGCGTGATGCGTTCCCGTTGGGCGATCGCGGCAAGGTCGATCTGCGCCTTCACCTTCTCGTAGTCCTTGATCGCCTCGGCGGGAATCGGCACGCCGAGATCGCGCTGGGCCTTCATCACGGCGATCCAGAAATCGCGCTCGAGGGCGACGCGGCCGTGCTGCGACCAGATGTCCTTCATCGCGGTCGACGCATAGCGCTCGGCGAGGACATTCGGGATCGGGGCGGAGGCGGCGGAATTCGTTTCGTTCACGGCAAATGTCGTGTGTTAAGTCCGACCGTGCGGCGAAGGCGAACGGAAAAACCGACCGGCTAGGGCAGGATGATTAACCACGAAACACACGAAACAAACGGAAGCGGCGGGCACTTTTCGTGTATTTCGTGTGTTTCGTGGTTAAAATCTCCGGGTGTCTAATTGCTACGCCGCCAGGCAGCGGACGGTCATTTCGCGGAGGACTTCCTCCTGCTCGCCGGGCCGCCGGATGATTTCCTCGAAGGCGGCGATGAACTCCTGCTGGTTATCGATCAGCCGCCGGAGGGAGGGCAGCTTCGCACTGCCGGCCAGTTTGCCGACGTACCAGGGATTCTGCGTGAAGAGATTGTACGAGCTCTTCTCGGTCGCCCCGGTGAATCGCCCACCGAACTGGGCGCCCGCCCGCGGCAGGCCGTCGAGCCCGCGCGGTCCAATCCGCGCCGCACCGGCATCAACCAGCGCGCGGACCTGCAGCAGGATCCGGTTGCGGTTCTGCAGCGCGCTGATGACCGGCCGGGCGTCACCGCCGCTGAAAAAATGCCGGTGCAGCGCCTCGAGCGTCCATTTCAGATCGCCGCTGAAGAACGCCTCCGCGGCTTCGAAAAAATCACCCTCGGCCACGTTCGGCGTCAGCTCGGCGACGTGGACTTCCTCGATCTTAGCGCCTTCGCCCACATAGGTGGCGAGCTTGCGCGTCTCCTCGACGACGAGCCGCGTGTTCGCCCCGACCTTCGCGAGCATCAACTCGACCGCGCCGGAGCCGAAGCTGGCGCCCAGCGTCTGGGCCTCGGCGAGCGCCACGCCGGCGAGCGCCTCGCCCGCATTGTCGGCGTCGCCGCCGACGAGGGTGAAATCCGCCTGCTTCTCACACCACTTGGGAAACGAACGCCGCCGGTCGACCGGCGCCGCGGTGATCAACACGGCGGTTTCGTCGGGATTCAGCCCCTCGAGCAGCCGCTGCAGTTCCTCGACGAGGACCAGCGTGCTCTCGGCGCGGCCGGTGACGGTGTCGGCGAGGAAGTTCACATCTTTGAGCCAGACCACCCGGCGGCCGCCGAACATCGAAACCGTCTGGACCGAATCGCGGAAGCGGTTCACCGCGTTCTCGACCTCGCCGACGTTGGCGGCGAAGCCGTTGATCACCTCGCGGGCGAACTCATCGGTCACCTCGGCAGCCAGCGCGGCGAAGCGTTCCTTGCCCAGCCGCCCGACGAGGAAGTCGTCGGCGCCGCAGATGAACGTGAATTTTCTCGCCGCCATGGGACGCCGACTCTGGCGGCGCAACGGGGCCGGCTGCACGAAAAAAAGATGGTCGGTCGCCTCCGTCGCACTCATTTCTCTTTTGTAGGCGGTGTGCTCTCACCCCGCAGGAGCATTCGACGCCGCTATCCCGCGGGGTGGGGGCACCCCGCCTCCATTGCCACCGGGCGCCCCGCCGACCAAGTTCCCCCGCTGCCGATGATGAACCACGACGACTCCGCCGAGACTGCGCCGGTGCGCTGGCGCCGCGATCTGCTCATGCTGACGCTTTTCTTCGGGGCGCTCTACCTGTTCGCGGCCGGCCGATTGACGCTGATGAATCCCGACGAGCCGCGGTATGCCGGGATCGCCCGGGAGATGATCGCGACCGGCGACTGGGTCACGCCCCGGCTCAACGACACCCGTTATTTCGAAAAGCCGCCGCTGGTGCCCTGGCTGGTCGCGCTCTCGCGGCTGGCGTTCGGCCCGGGCGACACGGCAGCCCGCCTCCCCGTTGTGGTTTTCGGGGTCGGCGGTGTGCTGCTGGCCTACGCGTTGGGTCGGCGACTCTTCGGGCGCGAGGCGGGCCTGGCGGCCGCCGTCGTGCTCGGAACCTCGCTGCTCTATTTTGCGCTCTCGTGGGTGCTCCTGCTCGACATGGCGCTGGCGGTCACGCTGTGCGCCGCGCTGATTTGCTTCCTGCTCGGGGTGCGGGAGCCGGCCGGGCCGCGTCGTCGCAGGCTCTTTCTCGCGCTTTATGTGTCCGCCGCGCTCGCGACGCTCGCGAAGGGGCTGATCGGGTTTCTGCTCCCCGGCGCGATCATGTTCCTCTGGCTGCTGCTGTTGAACCAGTGGCACCGGTTGCGACCGCTGTATCTGCCGACTGGATGCGTGGTGTTCCTGCTCATCGCCGCGCCGTGGCATGGGCTGGTGGCGCAGCGCAACCCCGAGTGGGCCGCGTTTTATCTCGGACACGAACATTGGGCGCGGTTCACGTCCACCGTGCACGGCCGCGCCGAACCGTTCTGGTACTTCGTGCCGGTGCTCATCTTTGGCCTGTTCCCATGGATCGGCTTTCTGCCGTCGGCGGTGCGGGCGGCGGTGGCGGGGGGCTGGGCGCGGCGGAAGGAGCAGGCGGACGCCTGGTTCCTCGTGCTGTGGGCGGCGTTCGTGTTCCTGTTCTTCTCCCGGTCGCAGTCCAAGTTGATCCCGTATCTCCTGCCGGCCTTTCCGCCTCTCGCGGTGTTGATCGGAGCCTGGCTGGCCCGCAGTTGGGCCGATGGGGCCGCATCGCGACTCCGGGCCGGCCTGGGCGTGTTCTCTTTTGTCTGCGGCCTGCTCGGCGTGGCGTTCCTCGCCTCCGTGTTTCGGCCGGGAATCGTCCGCGATGCGGAGCAGATGACGGCATTGCGGCCGTTCGGCATCGCGATGGCGGCGGTCCTGTTTCTCGGCGGAGTCGCGGCGCCGTGGGCGGCGAAACTGCGCGGCGTGGCGTCGGGTGTCGGCATCGTCGTGGGGACGATGGTCGGATTCTTCCTCGTGGCGATGCTGGCCGGCCCGGGCTGGCAGCGGGCTAACACGAAGGACCTGGCGCTCGTGGCCCGCGAGCGGATCGCGCCGGGCGAACGCGTGTACCACTACTGGGGCTTCTTCCACGATTTCGTCTACTACGCGGAGCGACCCGTCGGACTCGTGAATTATACGGACGAACTCGAGGTGCAGTTCCTCGATCCCGCGGTGAAGGCCGAGCGTTTCATCGACGACGCCGAGCTCCGCCGCCAGTGGGCCGGAACCGCGCGGGTCTGGCTGGTGGTGCGCAAACGCTCGCAGTCGGCGCCGGAGTCGGTGTTCGCCGATCCGGCCTTTAGCCACCACGTCATCGCAGATTCCCGCACGCACCAACTGGTGAGCAATCGGCCCTGACGCAGGTGGAGCAGCCTGGTCTCAGGCGGCTTCAGGAGGCTCGCGTGCGAACCCGGTTTCGAATCGGAGCAAACAGCAGCCTGGGGACAGGCTGCTCCACCTGCGTGCAGTACCATCGCGCGACTTGCGCTTTGAGCCTCTACAACCGATCAACTCGATGAGCGCTCACCCTGTCTCATGTCTGCTCCCTTCCTCCCGTTCTCGCGCCCTTCGATTGACGAAGAGACCATTGCCGGCGTGGCCGAGGTGCTGCGTTCGGGCTGGATTACGTCGGGCCCGAAGGTGAAGGAATTCGAGGCCCAGCTTTCGGCCTATTGTGGCGGCCGGCCGGTGCGCGCCTTCAATTCCGGCACCGCGGCGCTCGAAGTGGCGCTACGGATCGCGGGCGTGGGACCCGGACACGAGGTCATCACCACGCCGCTCTCCTGGGTCGCGACGAGCAACGTGATCCTCGCCGTCGGCGCGCGGCCGGTGTTCGTCGAGATCGATCCCGTGACGCGCCACCTCGATCTCGATCGGATCGAGCCGTTGATCACCCCGGCGACGCGCGCGATCCTGCCCGTCGACCTCGCCGGGCTGCCGGTGGACCGCGACCGGTTGTACGCGATCGCGCGCCGCCGCGGGCTTCGGGTGATCGAGGACGCGGCGCAGGCGATCGGCAGCACGTGGCACGGACGCCGGATCGGCGCGACCGGCGACCTCGTCGCGTTCAGTTTCCATCCCAATAAAAATATCACGACGATCGAAGGCGGCGCACTCGTGCTGAACGGCGAAGCCGAGGCTGCGCTGGCCGAGCGCTACCGGCTGCAGGGCGTGGTGCGCACCGGTTTCGATGGCATGGAGGTCGACCTCGTGGGCGGGAAATATAATCTCACCGATGTCGCCGCGCGGGTCGGGCTCGGGCAGTTGCCGCACCTCGATGCCTTCAACGCCCAACGCCGGGAGCTCGCGCGTCACTACCTCGACTTGCTCGCGACGCCGGCGGCGGAACTCGGCCTCGAGCTGCCGCCGGCCGATTTCACCCATACAAACTGGCACCTGTTCCAGGTGGTGCTGCCGGAGGAACGGCTCACGCTGCCTCGCGCCGGCGTGATGGCGAAACTGCTCAAGACCGGCATCGGCACCGGCGTGCACTACCCGGCCATTCACCTCTTTGCGCTTTACCACCGGCTCGGCTGGAAACCCGGCGACTTCCCCGTCGCCGAGCGCGTGGGACGGAATATTCTGACGCTGCCGCTGTTTCCCGCGATGACCCGCGCCGACGTGTTGCGCGTGGTGGAAAACCTCTTCGCCATCCTGAACGCCCATGCGAAACCGTGATCCTGGCGTGACCTTGGCCCCGGCGGTGGCCGTGTCGGTGGTCATCCCAGTCTGCAACGAAGAGTTGAATCTGCCGGTACTGTTCCCGCGGCTGCTCGCGGTGCTCGACGGGCTCGGACGCTCCTACGAGGTCGTGTTCACCAATG